>JAFGMS010000457.1 GCA_016927375.1 Anaerolineae bacterium | reverse complement strand
GACTGTCTAGATGGCTTGAGACATTTTTCAATCGTCAATCATTCAATCCAAACGACCTTCGGTCGTCAATCACACAATAACTTGACCACTTGGACATAATGACGGATTGCTGTTGCGGTTCTTCCCAAAAGACTTCCGAAGTCTCTAAGACTTCGGAAGTCTGATGCACCGCAACATATTGGAAAACACTTTCGCCCACTGATGATGCAGGCATCAGCTTGGCTTCGCAATGATACGACATTGTGGTCGGGTTAATTTGTTAAATTGCATAAATTCAGCACCAGGAACACGCGCGCAACTTGGCATGGCAGGCCAGCGATGATATAACACCTCATAGAAACAAAAAGCGTCCATTCGCACAGCCAATCCGGTCAACGAGGAATATCAGTTCACATGTGGGAAACATACTACACCCCCGCAACACTTGACGAAGCCCTTTCCCTGCTGGCCGAGCACCGCGAGGTGGCCCGGATCATTGCCGGCGGAACGGACATCATCATTGAGCTGGAACGTGGCTTACGTCCTGACGTGCGCGTACTCATCGACGTCACACGTATCCCCGGCCTGGACGAGATCGAACTGTGGGGCGATGGGCTCATTCACATCGGGCCGTTGGTGACGCACAACCAGGTGGTTGCCTCGCAGCTGCTGGGCGAGCGCGCGCTTCCCCTTGTGCAGGCCAGCTGGTCCGAATCATCCCCGCAGGTCCGCAACCGGGCGACGGTGGCGGGGAACATCATCACTGCTTCGCCGGCCAACGATGCCATCACGCCGCTGCGAGCATTGGGCACGTGCGTTACGCTGCGCTCGTCCGCAGCTGAGCGCACCATCCCTCTGGTCGATTTCTTCACCGGCGTTCGCAAGACAGTCATGCAGCCCGATGAGATGCTCACAGACATCAGCTTCAGGCCGCTCGATGCCAATCAGCGGGGCATATTCCTCAAGCACGGGCTGCGGCGCGCTCAGGCTATCGCGGTAGTTAATGTATCGGCCGTGCTCTGGTTTGAGGGTGATGTGGTGATCGAGGCATTCATAACCCAGGGGAGCGTCGCACCGACGATTATCGGCTCACCGGAGGCCGAACGGTGGCTGCTCGGCAAGACGCTCACCAGCGAGACCATCGACAAAGCGGCTAAGCTGGCCACGCAGGCCGCCATCCCCATCGACGATGTGCGTGGCTCGGCCGAATACCGCCGGGAGATGGTCCGGGTTCTGACAAAACGAGCCTTATCAACCCTCAGAGATGGCACCGAGCGCGAAGATCACCCGGCAGGCCCGGTTATGCTATGGGGAAAACACGCCGGCAGGGTGCATCAACGGCTCTCGCAGGGCTTCCGGCACGGGGAAAATGAGCCCATCGAGCTGACGGTTAACGGCCAGAAACATGTTGTGAGCGGCGCTAACCACAAGACACTGCTGCGCATGATACGAGAGGACATCGGCCTGACCGGAACAAAGGAAGGCTGCGCCGAAGGGGAATGCGGGGCTTGCACCGTCTTCATGGACGGTATGGCGGTGATGGCCTGCATGATCGCTGCGCCGCGGGCTCACCAAACCGAGGTCATCACTGTCGAAGGGCTGGCCAAGAACGGGAAGCTTCATCCTATTCAGCAGGCATTTATAGATGAAGGTGCTGTACAATGTGGGTACTGCACGCCCGGTTTCTTGATGGCCGGAGCCAAGCTGCTCGAGGAGCGCCCATCCCCTTCACGATGGGAGATCGAGCAGAGCATCACAGGCAACCTGTGCCGCTGCACAGGCTACTACAAGATTGTAAGCGCGTTCGAGCAAGCTGCAAAACTATTAGAAAAAGAAAGGAAGTAATCCTATGGGACGCCAAAATATCATTGTCGCAGAAGAAAAACCTCCTCATCCGCTGATCCCTTTGTTTGGTTTCATCATATTTGTGATTGTGGGTGGCCTTTCCTACCTGGTATCACCCAAAGTGGTTCATTGGCTGGAAACCACCAATTTCAAACTGGGTGGGCTCGTTAAGATTCTGCCCATAGAGTTTCCCGCCAAATGGCCTCCTATAGCACACAACCTGGTAGTGACATTCGCGCTGTTCTTTGTAATCTTCGCCACTGTCATGTCGGTAGTGATGTTTATGATGAAACCGCCCGGCGCGGGAGATCTGACCATGGAAACGATGAGAAAAGAAGCCAAGAAGAGGCGAATACATAAATAGGGATTGGGATGGGGGTAGGTTTGAGGGGAACGCTTATCCCCTCTCATGTTGCAATAAGGACAGCGTTCTCCACCATGCTCTACGTTGACCAAGCCGGACGTAGAGCGCCCCTATTCAGAGCACAGGAATGACACAGAGGATGGCATACATGGCAGACAGGATCATTGGGCAAAGAGTAAGACGCATTGATGCTGAAAGCAAGGTCACCGGGGAAGCACTTTATCCCGGTGATTTGAGCATGGAAGGCATGCTCCACATGAAGATCCTCTTCTCCGAGCGTGCTCATGCTCGCATTTGCTCAATTGACACGAGCGCTGCTGAAGCACACCCAGGTGTGGTAGCCATCCTCACCGCCAGGGATGTGCCTAAGAATGAGTACGGGTTGATCCGCTTCGACCAGCCTGTGCTGTGTGGCCCAGGCAGCGAGAAACCCGGGGCAGACATCGTTCGAACTACAATGGACCAGGTAGCACTGATCGCAGCCGAGACTGAGGAGGCAGCGGCCGCTGCTCGCGACCTCATCCGAGTCGAGTACGAGGATTTGCCGGCCGTCTTCGATCCGTTCGAGGCCATGCAGGAAGATGCTCCACAACTGCATGCTGACACACCAGGCAATATACTGACCCACTATCACATCCGCAAGGGCGATATGGAAGCAGGCTGGCAAGCTGCAGATGTTGTTATTGAGGGCACGTACACGACATCATGGCAAGAGCATGTCTATCTGCAGCCGGAAGCCGGCCTGGCTTACCTTGACGATGAAAGACGTATCACTGTTGAGGTAGCCGGGCAGTGGACACATGAAGATCAAGCACAAATCTGCCATGCGCTGGGACTGCCTCCGGAACAGGTCAGGGTGATTTATCCGGCCATCGGCGGTGCTTTTGGCGGTCGAGAAGATATGTCCGTTCAAATCGTCCTGGCTCTGGCTGTCTGGAAGCTGCGTCGCCCGGTGAAGATTACGTGGAGCCGCGAAGAATCGATACGTGGGCACCACAAGCGGCACCCTATGACCATCAAGGCCAAATGGGGAGCCACTTGTGAGGGCAAGATCACTGCCGCAGAGGTATCGATTGTCAGTGATGCCGGAGCCTACGCCTATACATCATCGAAGGTGTTGGGTAATGCCACACTAAGCTGTACAGGGCCGTATGTTGTCCCCAATGCCCAGGTCGATGCCCGCACCGTCTATACGAATAATCTGCCCTCCGGGGCCTTCCGAGGCTTCGGGGGCCCTCAAGGGGCCTTTGCCGCTGAGGGACAGATCAATAAGCTGGCCGATGCGCTTGGCCTCGACCCGGTGGAGCTACGCCTCAGAAATGTCTTACACGATGGCGATCTCATGACAGTCGGGACGTCGCCGCCTGCCGGGGTAAGTATCGCCCAGGTGGTCCGGGAGTGCGCTCGGCACAGCGGCTGGCAGCGAGCCGAAGGAAGCTGGCGTTTCGATACGGCCTACACACAGCCGCTTGCTTCAAGCAAGCGGCGAGGCATCGGTTTTGCGGCAGCATTCAAGAACATCGGTTTCAGCTTTGGCGTGGCGGAGCAAAGCAGCGCCACGGTTGAGCTGCACGGCGGTTCTGAGATCGATGAGATGGTGCTCCACTATGCAGGCGCTGAGGTCGGACAGGGCATCCATACTGTGCTGGTCCAGATGGTGGCAGAGGCAGCCGGCGTACCAATGAACCATGTGCGTCTGATACTCTCAGACACCCTCGCAACAGAAGACTCCGGCAGCGCCTCAGCCTCCCGATTGACCTTCATGGCCGGGCATGCTGTCCGGGGTGCGGTCGAGGAGGCGCTCAAAGTCTGGAACAACGAGGAAAGACCGGCCATTGGAGCCTATACCTATCACGCTCCGGCCACATCGATGTTCGATCCGCAGACCGGCCATTGCGAGCCTAACTTCGCCTACGGCTATGTGGCTGAGGCGGTGGAAGTCGAGGTCGACCTGGAGACAGGACGCATCGATGTCTTGCAGGTAGTCTGCGCTAACGACGTAGGGCATGCAATGAACCCTCAGATGGTCGAGGGGCAGATCGAAGGGGGTATTGTCCAGGCCCAGGGTTATGCCATCATGGAAGATTTCCGGATGCGCGCAGGTCATGTCATGACACCTTATTTTAGCAACTACCTGATCCCGACCGTGTTGGATGTCCCTCGTAACGTTAAGCCCGTTATTCTGGAATACGCCGATCCACGAGGTCCATGGGGAGCACGCGGCATGGGAGAGATGCCATTTCTTCCGTTTGCTCCGGCTGTTGCAGCGGCGCTTCACGAAGCGACAGGCATCTGGTTTGACAATCTCCCGATCACACCTGAGCGAGTCGTAAGGCAGCTACGCGCAGTCGGGTTAGGGGGTGAATAAACACACCTTTCCGGCTATTTGGTAGCACGCGAGAATAGCGTGGTTAATAGGTGAGGGGCGCTGAACCTCACACCCTGCAACGGCGGCTGTTAGCTATGCCGGCGATGCCCCCCCCTCTCCGCTGAGCGGAGAGGGGACGCAGATCGCGTATCGAGCTGCTGCGCTTCTGAGGGGTGAGGTTGTGAGCGCCAAATCGGGCTTGGCCGGCTTGTCCGCGGTATTTCCGGGTGCTACCGGCTATTTTTGCATAGTACCACATAACATAATTCCACTCTGTCCACCTGGTCAGGCGAGATTGGTTAGTTCTATCCTAACCCGGACAAGCCGGAACCAGACAAGAAATCCGGAATTCCTGCTTGAAAAGCTAGAATTTCACTTGTAAGGTGCTACGCGTCCGGGAATGTCTCTACCATGATTCTCTGAAGACAAGAGAAAGGTCACCCAAGATGAAACTATCGCAGGCGCTCGATCTTATTCCAGGGGATGTGGTGAGCTTTGTGGGTGCAGGTGGAAAGACCAGCGCCATGTTTCGTTTGGCGAACGAGTTGTCCGGCCAGGGCTGGCGAGTCGTCAGTACCACAACTACACGAATAGCGCAGGATGAGCTGCATCGAGCACCTCAGCGGGTGGGATTTGGGCACGGCATGCAGCTGCCGGATACATTACCTGAACAGGTTGATATCCATCGTCACGTTTTTGTTTTCGGAAAAACTGAGCCGGACGGAAAGGTTCGTGGCGTGAGGCCGGCCTGGCTGGACAGCAATCTGGCACGGGCCTCCTATCTCGATGCCCTACTGGTTGAGTCAGACGGCTCTCGCAGGCGGCCGATGAAAGCACCCTTACCTCACGAGCCGGCTATGCCCAGATCCTCAACCGTAGTTATTCCAGTGGTGGGCTTGGATGCACTAGGTCAGCCCCTCGACGAAAAACACATCTACGGCGCAAGAGTTATTCACAACACAACCGGATACCCTATCGGCAAGCCTGTCACCACGCGGCTGATGGCTGCGGTCATCATGAGCCCACAACTTGGGCTGAAGAATGTTCCGCGTCAGGCGCGTATCATTCCATTGCTCAACCAGGTAACCGAAGCTCATCTCCTGTCAGCACGAGAGATAGCAACCTATACGTTAACCGATTACAACATCGAGCGCGTACTGATTGGCGCGGTGCAGGGAGATGAACCGATTTGGGAAATCCAGCGACGAGTGGGAGCGATCATCCTGGCTGCCGGGGAATCGCAGCGCATGGGAAAGCCCAAGATGCTGCTCCCCTGGAAGTCTTCGACGATCATACGGGAGATTTGCCAACAAGTTCTTACCTGTAGGTTACACGAAGTTGTCGTGGTGGCCGGAGAAGACTTCGAGGCCATCCAGCAAGAGCTGGACAATTTGCCCGTGCGAGTTGTCCACAACGCCCAGGGTGAGATGCTGTCGTCGCTAAAGGTAGGACTACATCACATCTGGCACACCAGCAGTGCCTGCATGATCGTATTGGGTGACCAACCGGAGATCCGGGCAGACACTTTCCACCTCATATTGAATTGCTACAACCAGGGGTTGGGGCGTATCGTTGCACCTGCTTACAATAATCGTAGAGGACATCCGGTGCTGATCGATAGGGCATTTTGGCGCGCCATTGACGAGCTGCCCTCCGATAAAGCTCCGCGAGATGTGCTGCAGACCTATGAAAATGAGGTCTATCATCTTGCAGTCAATACAGCTTCAGTATTGAGCGATATCGACACCTCGGAGGATTACGAGCAGGCCAGGAGGCGTAGCGGCCAGGTCAACGAACAATGATGCTCTGCTCCAGCCGGATATGATCTGCGCCATCGCCCAATGGCAACCGTGACATATTTTGCAGGCTGTACAGTCCTACCAATAGATGGTAAGTCCCCGCAGAAACATCGTCCGCTATATCTACCTGGTAAGCATCATCAAAATGCTCGCCGACGCCCCATGAGGTTGTGGGGTAGCGTCCATCACGCGGCGGGGCATCTCCCTGAGCCACAATGTTGCCCTGCTCATCGACCAACTGGACAAATGTCGTGTAGTCTACATCCAAAGGGCCAGTTGGCGACCAGTAAAGCGTCAGGTCAATCTTTGAGCCTGGTTCCACCGTCGTCGAGGAGAGGTCATAGCCATCCAGGATAAGCCCCCCCGCAAATTCCGCATCGAGCAAATGTTGTGGAATGAGAGGGACAGCATTAGGCTGCTGGAGCTTCAAGGTTCCAATCACCGGATACTCAATGGGGTTGTTGTCTCGATCATAGGTGTCAAGCGGTCGATCCTTCGCTTGATCGTAAAGCCCGACCACGACATTCAAAAGAACGGGAGCGCCAGCATCTTCGTTTACAGGCACCGGAATTGCATCTACGATGATCTCCCCAGGCTCCCAGAAAATAGTTGGATCATTTCCCAACCCCGGATAAGTGTTGCGGCCACCTGCCTGGACTCCTTCCATACCAACCAGATAGACATAAGCCGAGTAATTCTTCTCAGGACTTCTCAGGACCTGCCAATACAACGTTATTTCGACCTCATCCCCAAGCCCGACGGAAGATTGCGAGATCTGATAGCCTTGCAATACAACAAAATCATCGATTCGCCAATCCAGCCGATTGCTTATCACCTTTGCCGCCTGGGCAGGAGTGATACGCGGGGCAGGTCTGTAGGCCGGAAGCAGGATAAAGGCCCACGATAACACTGCCAACAGTGCCGTAGATGCGCCAAAGACCGCGGCAAGCCGGCCATGCCACTTTTGAGCAACAAGGTTGTGCCACCCACCAATGATCGCCAGAATAATGATGGGCAAGATAGCGTAGATGTGCCGGCCATTGGTGGCCGTTGCGCGATACCAAAACAAGATGAGCATGATCCCGGCCAGGATAACCCAACCAGCCAGTATTACCAGGCGCTCTCTTTGTATGATAGTCGGTGGCACACGTCGTGTACGTATAGCGGCCAGAACTAAGCCACCAACACCAATATAAACGAACAAGTCAATGGGGATGTAAGCCCATTCGGGGAGGGGGATATTCCCGTACCCAAAATTAGCCCAAAAAGTCCTACGAAAGCTCACTAACTCTGCCCAATAAGTGTCTGGGGTTGGTGGCATCCGCATCCCCCAAGTTGCCCAGTATCCTTTCAGTCCTAACAAATCCCCATAGTGATAGACGTTGCGTGCCAACCACCAGCCCGTTACCAAACCAACAACCACAAATAGAATAGTCCCCGCTGTGAAGAAAATTTGCCACGACTTCAATCTAAGAGCCAGCAGTGTCACCATCAATGCTGCAACTCCCAGAATAGGCCAGGCACTCCCCTTGGTCAAAAAGGCCATGCCGAGCAAGATACCCAACCCAATCCATCTATCCTCGGGAGGGGCCTTCTCTAAGGCAACCGTTCTGACAATATACAAAATAATGGCTGTGCACAACAGAATCATCAGGCTGTCATTCGTCATCGCACCGCTGGTAAAGAGAAAATTAGGTATAAAAGCAGTGACAGCCGTTGCGGCTACAGCCATTGGCTGAGACACAAAGTGGCGTGCCAACAGGTAAGTCAGGAGCAGCGTGCCACATCCAAATAACGTTGAAAGGGCCCGCGTCAGATGCATGGCCCACACCACAGCATCGGGAGAGGGAAAGCGTTGGCTGCTGTTATGCAAATACTGATTCTTATTATCCCTCCCCACCTGTCTTATCTCGTAAGCCCAGAAAGGATTACGCATCGTGTAAGGTGTGATAGACTCCTCGTGTGGCAATGGGGCGGTAACCAGTGCCGTCAGGATGTAATAAAGAGGTGTCTGATGATATTGAGTCTCCGGTCCGTCCATATCGATCACAGGCAGCCGGCGGTTCTGCTGTATGTAGCGAATAAAATTGTAATGGTGAATCTCGTCAGGAGCCTCGAACAGTGGATTGGCAAAATTGTAGAGCGTCGCCAGGATCACATATATGATCAGAATGACAACTATGGCCCAATGTTGGTTGATATGCTTACGAACCCGACTGATCATCAATCTACCTCTTGCGCCTGTCAGGGCAGCCCACTCCCACCTGGCCACTTATTGTGAATATCAAATGGCAGCTTGATAGAGTCTTGCCCACTCAATAATGCCAAACGCTCACCAGTACGCCAGTCATACCAGCCTACCCACACCTCATAGTCGCCCGCCGGTAAGGTTGGCGGTAACGCGACATACCAGACATCGATGATGATCTCTCCGGCTGACCATGTCGTGGTCGGCCGGCTGCCAGCGCGAGGATAACCGTCAGCCTGAGCGACCACCTGCCCCCCAACGTCACGCAGGTGGACAAAGATACTGTAATCAAGAGATGGTATGCCGATGGTTTCCCAGTGCAGCATGATATCCAGTGTCCCCCCTGACCAAGTCTCATCTCCTTGCGGAAGAGCCGCTCCGGCTAACTGCGTAAAATCATCCCATGTGGCGTCAGACATAGCGACATAGCCATCAGCTTTTGTAGCCGGCAAGACCTCCACTTCGCCATGCAGGTTTTCGATGCAAGCCATTTCCCATATATAGCTTCCAGGCGGGACCGTCAAGGGCAAGGCAATCTGCTCAAAAACCTTATCAGATCGTGTAGTCTGCCTGTCAGGATACTGTTCCCACAAGAAAGGTTGGGAGGCCCCCACCAGCGTCTCTCCGGTCAATGACAATAACTGTGCCTGTGTCACTTCCGGCAAGATCTCGCCCTCATCTAACTCGACTGGGCCAGAAAGTGGCAAATCGAAGCCCTGAACAGCCTGTGTTGGCACACTTAAGGGCATACGCCGATGGTACAGGGTAATCGGGCTCATGATGTCACCATGAGTACTGAGCTGTGCGACTGGCATATATTGACGCGTAAACCAATCCTGACTGACAAGATCGACCCATGCATAATACTGTGTGGCGATAACATACTCAGGGCGGTATTTGGCAATGGTATACCCATCTTGCCAATGGGGTAAATTCGGCACAACCAATCCTGGCGTATCGAGTGTACGCCGTTTTGCATGGTATCCGATAATACCCAGGTCGCCGACCAGAATGGTACTGTCCGGTTCGGTGTTCTGATCGATCCATTGTCCTACCAGCCGGTATGTGTCGACGCGGGGAGGCGGCGTTCCGTAGGGCCAGGCAGAGATAATCGCCATGATGCCACAGGCAATCACAAGAGCCAGAGATATCCCAACTACCGCTAACCGGTTGAAACGGTGACGAAGCAAGAGCCGCGCCAGCCACTCACCACCAACGGCTGCCAATATCACCAAAGCTGCTATCAACGGCGTATAATACCAGAAAGCGGTGACATTCAAAACCGTGTAGCCGGCCGTGAACACTATAGCCCACAGCGCCAGTGGGCGCAGCCTTGGCCGCAGCATGGCTTGCCAGATTCCAACGAGAATCAGTGGAAGAGCCAGCAGGGTCAGAGGATTGTTACCATAAAAAGCTTTCCACCAGCCGATACCATCAGCCCAGAATTTGAGCCCCTGGAGGATTTCCTGTTTGGCACTCAAAGTATTGGGAAGCGGTGTTCCAAAATAGATCCAGGCAAAGCCAAACCACGGTGCAATCCCTGCCATATAGATGATTCCCAACAACCATGGGAATCGGGTCACTCGCACAGACCATGGTTGGCTAGAATCTTCCTGCCACCACTCCCATGCAGCCGCAAGCCACAACGTCCCGCCCAGCACGACACCATCAGCCCGTGTCCATGTAAGCGCTGCGGCAGCCAGCATAGCCATCCGATGATGCCCGTGACCCCATAGCCAGAAGGTCAGCATCAAAAGGACACAGTAAAGCAGCGTCTCCATACCAAAGCTGACATACACAAGCGGAGATGTCACTAAAATAATGGCAATAGCAAACCGGCTGTAAACAGACAGCTCTGTCTGAACTAAGCTGATGGCCAAACCGCAAGCGAGCACCAGAAATACAGCACTTAACATATTCCCAGCATGGAGCAAGTCAGGGTTGAGCAGGTAAACACCAGCCATCAACAATGTGTACAGAGGAGTCGTAGTGCCTTGCACACGCTCACCGGGATTAAAGACAAATCCCTGCCCCTGAGCAATGTTACGGCTATAGGTATAGGTGATGAAAACGTCGTCCTGGGTATAATGCCAAAAGTCAGCAGTCAAGACAACCGTAATGGTTGCAGCGACAAGAATGATGAGCAAAAAGGCATGCTTAGAAGAAAATTTAGAGCGGTTGGGCGCAGAGAGACCCATAATCAAGATACCTTTCTTGCCCAACTACTTGAGTATTTCGCACGTAACCACAACTACAGGCTGCTTATGCTACGAAACGCCGGGCGCTTTCACCTTTCCAATCGGTGTGAATAGGAGGTTCAAGGGGCAGGCAATGGCTCGACAACACCACCTGGACCCGCTATCGTAATGGGAACCTCGCATGGTGTGGGAAAAGAGCCATCTATGCGGCTGACAACCAGACGGAGCACATAGTTTCCCGGAATGAGAGAAGTACTATCCCATGTTCCCAAATAACCATCTACTACAGGGACAGTGAAAGCTCCCACAACAACCCAGGCCCCGTTCGTGGATGGCCCCTTGATCTCAAATTTATACTGGGCAAAATCCAGAATATTGGTCTGACCTTCGACCGCAACTTGTCCAGAGACGATCTCATTGGGCGCCGGTCTTGTAATAGTGGCCCCTAGAATCTCACAACCATTGGCGGATTCCTCTGGTCCCAGAGATGGCGTACCAGCAACAGATGCGGGGGGCAGCCCTGGCGTGGCCGTGACAGTAGGATAGATCAAACGTGCTTCAGTGGGTGTTGGGACCTGTGTAACAAAGACAAGGGGAGGCGTTGGTGTTGGCTCAACGGGCGTCTCATCCATATTCGGAGCCACAATGTGAGTGATAATGTAAATGCCACCGCTCAACAGAAGCAAGGAGAGAATCGCCCCCAAAGATCGTCTCTGACGCTGTTGAGCTGCTTCTCTCTCTAGACCAAACACGGCATTACGCTGTACCTGGCGAGCAATTACCAACCCACGCATCGAGAAAAATATGACGATTGCAGCCAATACATAGAGAAACTTCTCAGTTCTAAGGAGAAACTGCATTAAGGTAGTCATAGGGTCAGATCAGTCAATCGAGAACGAGTATATGCAGAATACCCCGGAGCACAGCCTCCAGGCGAGGCGCAATCATTCTACCTGTTTCTAACACTTCCTCATGGGTGGCGTATTTGTCCATATTTTCCTGTTGAATAGCAATATTGCTGATACCCGATATACCCAGCACGCGCAGACCACCATGCCGGGCGACAATGGCTTCCGGGACAGTAGACATGCCCACTGCATCCGCACCGATTGACTGCAAGAAGCGAATCTCAGCAGGCGTCTCAAAGGAAGGGCCAGAGACGCAAACATACACTCCCTGATGTATGGGCACGTTGACTTCCCGGGCTGAGGCCAGAGCTATACGTCGTAGTTCGGGATCGTACGTAGTGCTCATGTCGGGAAAACGCGGCCCCAATGTATCGTCGTTGGGACCACAGAGTGGATTGGCTCCGGTCATACCAATCAGCCCGACATGATCGGTGATCAACATCAGATCGGCAGGTCGAAAAGTTTGATTAATACCACCAGCTGCATTGGTAAGAATAACGATCTCTACACCTAGTAGCTGCATGACGCGAATCGGTAGGGTTACCTGGGACATAGGGTAGCCTTCATAGTAGTGAGCGCGCCCACGCATCACCATGACTTCCTGGTCCTCTAAGTATCCAATATGTAGTTGTCCCTGATGTCCTACAACTGTCGAGCGTGGCCAATGGGGTATTTGTGTATAGGGTATGACATCGGCCGCTTCTACCAGATTTGCAACATTTCCAACACCAGAACCGAGGACGATACCCACACGAGGAGCATATCGAGTTTTCTCCCGGACGGCGGCTGCTGCGGCTTCAAATTCAACACGACCAAAGGATTTCACCAAAACCTCCTGTTTGCATGCGACTTCTTGGATTGGACGCACAGGAGTAGACAAAAGCGATTATACCTTGCTACAACGGACCATCAAAAAGGCCATATCCTTGTTCCATTTCTTCTCTTGAAGTTTGACTTGCTATAAAGGCTTATGGTATCATGCACTCGTCCAGAAAATCCACTACTAGCACTTTAGTAAGAATATAAGTTATTATTTGTGATGTAATAATCACCTGGTAAACATTACTGCTTACCTACCCCTTTAAGATATAAAGGTGAAAGGAGCTTGAGCCCATGACTAAATCGCGGACTGAATTAATGGTGGATCGTCTGCGTGACCTTCAGCGCACAGAAGGTATTGAGGCTTCTGCAGTAGTAAGTGTAGATGGCTTGATTATGGCTTCGGCGCTGCCAGCAGGGGTTGAGGAAGATCGCGTATCCGCGATGTCAGCAGCCATGCTTTCACTGGGTGAGCGCATAGCCAGTGAGCTGGGGCGAGGCACGCTTGAGCAAGTCTACATTCGTGGCGGCAAAGGATATGTGATCTTGATGGCCGTTGGTGAAGAAGCCGTGCTTACTGCGCTGGCACGCGAAGATGCGAAGCTTGGTCTGATCTTCTTGGATATGCGACGCGCAGCAGAAGATCTGGCAAAACTGGTATGAGGTAAAATGTCAGGGGGATCAGCTACTCCTGGAACCCATCTTAAATCATCATAGCACTAGCGGGGAGGCAACCCGATGGGCATAGCCTCCCCGCTACTCTTTTGGATATATAAGGACGAAAGCAAGAGGAATGACAAAGTATATTTTCTGCACAGGTGGTGTTGTCAGTTCGGTAGGCAAAGGTGTCACAGCAGCAGCGATTGGACGTATCCTCAAGGCTCGTGGTTTGACCGTCACATTACAAAAGCTCGATCCCTATATCAATGTTGATCCGGGCACCATGTCGCCTTATCAACATGGCGAGGTTTACGTCACCATCGATGGCGCCGAAACCGATTTGGACTTGGGTCACTATGAGCGGTTTGTGGATGTCGACCTGACACGTGCCAGCAATTTCACCACCGGCCAAGTTTACAATGCGGTTATTGCTAATGAGCGACGAGGCGATTTCTTGGGAGCAACTATTCAGACTATCCCACATATCACTAACGAAATCAAACAACGCATCGTTCACGTCGGAAAATTGACGAATGCCGATGTCGTCATTGTCGAGATTGGTGGTACCGTTGGCGACATCGAGAGTTTACCCTTTCTGGAAGCTATCCGGCAGATGCGTAGAGATGTTGGCATGCGCAATACAATCTATGTCCATGTGACATTCTTGCCCTTCATTGAAGCCACCGGTGAACTAAAAACGAAGCCCACCCAGCATAGTGTCAGTGAACTTCGCGGACTGGGTATTCAGCCACATGTTATTGTCGCTCGGTCAGATCATCCGGTTACGGAAGAACTAATCGATAAGATCGCCCTATTCTGTGACGTAGAATCGGCAGGTGTGATTCCACTTGAGACAACCTCATACCTCTACGAAGTCCCTCTCCTGTTGGAAGATGCCGGTCTGGGAGCCTACCTATCTGAGGCGCTCTCGCTAAATGGAAAGCCACCCGATTTGGCAGAATGGCGTCAACTTGCAGACGCGATGAAATTATCTAACCCTCAAGTCCGGATTGCTATTGTAGGCAAATATACAGGGTTGCATGATGCTTACATGAGCGTACGAGAATCCTTGTATCATGCTGGGATCGCCAATGGCCACGACATCGAAATCGAATGGATCTATGCGGGAGATCTCGAGAAAGACAAAGGCTGGGATCGCCTCCACTCAGTCGATGGTGTTGTGGTTCCAGGTGGCTTTGGGTATCGAGGCGTTGAAGGCAAGATTCTGGCTTCACAATGGGCAAGGGAGAACAACAAACCCTATCTAGGACTATGCTTGGGAATGCAGGTCATGTGTATCGAATATGCCCGGCATAAACTTGACTGGGATGACGCTAACAGCACTGAGTTTGATGCTCGCACAAGCCACCCTATCATCGACCTTATGCCAGACCAGAAGACATTAGCAGACATGGGAGGAACAATGCGGTTGGGACACTATCCCTGTGTGCTTAAACCAGGCACCAAGACCTATGATGCCTATCGCACTGCTACCGTCAACGAGCGGCATCGCCACCGTTTCGAGCTGAACAACGCATTTCGGGAAGAACTCGAGGCGGCCGGTTTAATCTTTTCTGGTGTTTCGCCCGATGAGCGCCTTGTCGAAATTGCCGAGATCGATGACCACCCATTCATGGTTGGTACTCAATTTCACCCGGAGTTTCAGAGCCGGCCAGACAAACCACATCCGCTGTTTAATGCATTCATCCAAGCCGTCATCAGCCAAATCAAGCAGAAAGATAGAGGGAAAGGGCAGTCCAAGCGAAAAAAACGTGAGATATCCGCACTGAACGGTGCTTCGTAATTTATCGCAAAAGAAAAGAGTGCGTTTCACTTGAGTTGAGCATAAACTTCCTGGTCCCAGATCGATTTGTATCTGTTCCCGTCAAGAATGCAATCTGCCCGATTTCCTACAAGGGGCTTCTACTTCTCGGTTTCCAGTAAGGAATGAGCCGGCTTCCTATGAGGATTTACTCCAGATCCTATGAGACTTGCACCGTTTCCTATCAGGATTCGGAGCGTTTCCTATGCGGATTTGACCTGATTGTAGGTAGGATTTTGTAGAGGTTCAGTCGGTCAGGCTGTGACATAGGATGGTCCATCACAGCAACCCCCGAGAGTCCTTTCAATAGAGATGAAACACACCCAAACGAAAAAGCCACCCTTGCATAACCAATCAGGGTGGCGAAGGTTTACCAAGGAGAGGTTTAATCAGACGCTATTCTGTAGGAGTCTTTGCAGCCAACTTCTTGCGAAAGTCCACAAAACGATAGCCAATACCCCGTTCTGTCAGGATATATTTGGGGTTGGCTGGATCCTCCTCGATCTTCTCTCTTAGATAATTGACATAGAGCCGTACATAGTGAGTTTCATCGCGGTATTCATAACCCCACACTTTAGCCAGCAACTGCTCATGAGGAACAGTCCATCCTACATTTTCAATGAGATGATAGAGCAGGCGATATTCAGTAGGTCGCAGCTTAATATGCTCCCCCTCCACAATGACTTCCCGCTGATTGAAATCTACGCTGAGCCGATCATCGATCTGGAGCACAGCAAGACCATGCTCGGTGGTGCTCTGTACGCGTCGCAGGACTGCCTTGACACGACTAACTAACTCACGGGCACCAAATGGCTTGGTTACGTAATCGTCAGCCCCTAGTTCAAGACCCCGCACTTTGTCTTCTTCTTCACCTTTGGCAGTCAGCATAATCACGGGTATGTTTGAGAACTCGCGCAGCATACCAAGAACGGCAAATCCATCCAGCTGAGGCATCATGATATCCAGAATTATCAGGTCGGGTATATGCTTCCTGACCATTTCTAGAGCCTCGATGCCATTCCTGGCCTCTAACACAACAAAGCCCTCAAGTTGCAGATTCATGCGGATGAAATCAATCATGCGCGCCTCGTCATCAACAACAAGAACGCGCATGCCGGCATACGAACGTTCAGACATCGGTAACCCCATAAAAACTTACTCGCGAACGAAGGTAGGGATATCTTCTTCTTGTTCACTAGGTAGAATCTGGATAAAGTTGACGCGAGTGATTGGGAACATGACTTGATTTACTTCACGCAGAATGTAAGATACTTCCTTCTGATCACGGCGGCGAGGGTTGGTACCAATAATCCATTGGTCATTGGTGTTGGGCAACTCGTCAACATCAAGAACAACCGGATCGTCACCTGAAATGTGGACTTGAATTTGGAATGTCATCTAGCTCCCTCTAAAGATGCTTTATGCTATTGCTTGAAATAGATATGAAGCACCAGCTTACCCAGACGGATTTCGTCGCCATCCCGCAGCAGACGCGGTTGGTGCGCTGCCAAGCGTTGCCCGTTAAGATAGGTACCGTTGGCGCTATCAAGGTCAACAAGAGACAGCACGTCATCACCTCGCCGTAGGGCGGCATGAACACGAGAGACTCCTCTTTCTAGCGCGCCATAAGGGGTTAAATCGAGGTCAGGCGCGATACCACTTGCAGCGTCTTGACGTCCAATCAGAAACTCATCACCAGGACGCACCGTGAGCGGATCAGGGGCATCTCGGATGTGAATGATGACTTGATTCATTTGCTGAAAGGTAGCCGTTCCCCAACCCGATTTGACGCTAAATTCGTTCGAGCCTTCCTCAAGCTTGCGAGTCGAGACCTCTCCCTGGGAATCACCCCACAGACTCAGGCCGCATTCTTCGCAGAACAAGGCACCTTCCATCATCTCGGACTGACAATATGGGCACTTAACCATCTTGATCTCCAGATAGTGGCAACAACGCTCGGGTGCCATATTTCAACTGTTTGGCACCTTCTTCGGATAGGATACGAGTATTGGCGACACGTTCCGCCTCACTCAGGGCAGCCTGGCCCAATTCTTCTTGTCCAGCTTCAAACAAGCGTGTTGCTAGAAACTCCAAGCTGCGGGTAGCCTGGCCGATGTCACCTTTCTCGATGGCCTCCCGTGCTCGATCTTGCAGCCGGTACAGCATGAGCTTACTCAGAGCATCTAGAAGCTCCGGCGGCGGATTCTCTTCGCTATCCTGGTCACTGATCACAACTGTCAGATCCTGAGTAGCTCGTTCAATATGCTGACTAGTCCCTAACACCTCACCGCTCAAATCCAACCGCCCCACAAAGAAATCACCCTGTTCAACCCCGTTGGTAAGAACATGAAATTGCAGCAGCAGGCTCGTCGCCGCCAGCCCATCAATTGCTCCTAGTGGAATGGGCTGTGTTTCAATTGGCAGTGCCATCGCGTCAGGCGCGAGGCGCGTAATCGTATTGAGACGAACATCAGCAGCTGGCGTAGCGATCAACCGAGAGCGTTCCGCATATGCCGTTGCCAGACTACGTATGCGCTCATGCAGGAACTGTGCTACAGCATCAACATTATTGATGTAAGCAGATGAACCGCCCGTCTGAGAGGCCAAAGAGTCCAGGAAGCGATCATTCCAATCCTCTCCAATGCCCATCCCGCTGATGCCAATACCGTGTTCGCGGGCATTGGCAGCCAACTCTATGCACTCGGTCTCATCTCCATACGTACGACCGTCTGTGATAAGTATTAAGTGATTTACATATTCTGAAGCGCGGAAGCGCTCGATCTGAGCCAATCCTTGTCGCAATCCGGCCAGGATAGCAGTCGCACCATCGGCCCGGATAGTACTGACCATTGTCTTGGCACTACGCGGGTCGGTTAAACGCTGCGCCGGGACGATCACTTCGGCATCGTCACTGAAAGTAACCATTGAAATGATATCGGCGGGCTTGCATTGATCAATGATCCGATGTGCCGCGTTCTTAACTTGTCGCATTCGCACACCAGCCATAGACTTGCTGCGATCGATGACTAGACACAGGTTAAGGGGGGCATCTGTCTTTAGAGTCATCGTCTCCAATACGGGCTTAATCTTGGCCAATACATAAAGAAGTTGCGGCTCATGGAGAGGTTTCAAGGTGCAGCGGCTATAATGAACGTCAATATGAAGATGAGACAGACTGTCAGCCCGGTCATGTCGTACTTGATCGTACTCGCTACGACGCCGCTGATCGGACAACACTTCGTATGCCGTGTTGACATCTTGGAAAAGCAAATTGGCTCCTGGTGCCTTGTTAACATCAGGGTGAAAGCGTCTAGCCGCGATGCGGTATGCTTGACGCAAATCATCCTCACTGGCGGTCGGTGGTACACCAAGTATAGCGTAATAGTCCCCCGAGAAATCCATAAGCTCGATTCTCTTCCTTACCGTACAAGGGTCGTGTCGTCCGACGGTAGATCCTGTTGTACATCAATCCGGCATTTGAACTAAGACAACAGTGATGTTATCAGGGCCATTATCATCGTTGGCTGCCGCAACCAACTGATCGCATGCCTCTTGAGGGTCTGGATATTTGGCCACAATCTCGTTGATCCTCTTATCTCCTATCACTCCCCAAAGGCCATCACTGCACAACAGCAGACGGGAAGATGGCGGTAGTCTGCGCGTGGCAGCATCGACTTCAAGTGTATCACTTTGACCAATAGCCCGGTACAAGACGTTACGCTGCGGATGGGCATCAGCTTCTTGGGCAGTTAACTGACCCAATTCTTGTAATCTCCGCACCAACAAGTGATCGCGCGTGATCAACTCAAGGTTACCATCGGTAATGAGATAGGCTCGACTATCACCAACATGGGCAACATATGCCAGATCTGCCCGGATGACAGCACAAGTTGCCGTTGTTCCCCCTCCAGGTACTTCTAACTGAACTGCAGTATTGGCAGCTGACATAGCCTCAGCCAACACTTCCGGGATTGTCTTTTGATCGGCGCTGTTCATATCACGTTCTTCGAGCTGTGGCATGATCACTTCTCTAATAATGGCTTGCGCCACCGTTCGTACAGTTATAGAACTGGCAAACTCACCATTTTGGTGACCTCCCATACCATCAGCAACCATAAAAATGCCGACCGGGGGTGGGTTCCCTGTAACCTCGGTATTGGTTATCAGGGTCAAAGCAGCATCCTCATTGTTGCCCCGCCCGCCAATGTCGCTGGCTGCTCCAACTCTGACACGCCGATTTGTGCTGCTGTAGGATTTTGGTGGTGTCAGTCGGCGGGTTTGAACGACAGGTTGCGCTGACTGAGACAGAGGTTGTGTCTCTTTAAGAAGTGCTGAGTCTTCCGCCGCCTCTGGAGATTCAGTAGAAGGTAACGAAGATGGTGTCTCTGGAGCTTGCTGGCCGAATAGCCGACGAATCAGTTTCATGTTGTTTTACCTTCTCAAAAAGCCACTACGCTTGTAATGCATAGAGGTGACAGTCATCAGACCCAATATACACAACGTCATTCGCAACACGAGGAGATGAGAGAATTGGTCTCTGGCTCTGGAAACGCCACAGGAGATCGCCAGTCCTAGAATGTAGCGCATAGACTGCGCCATCTACTGCACCAATATATACAGCCTCACGATGGACGGTAGGTGAAGATGTAACCGGATGATTTACTTCATATTTCCACTCATCGCGACCACTCAAGGCATCCACGGCATAGATATTCCCATCAGCCGAGCCAAAGAAAATCTTACCATCCGCAAAAGTGGGTGATGAGATAACGGCGCCGCGCGTTCGATAGCGCCAGATCGGATAACCCTGTTCGATATCTAGTGCATAAAGATACCAGTCATCGCTGCCAACATAGACGATGTGCTCTCGAACCAAGGGAGTACTCATAATGCGTCGCCTGGTTTGAAAACGCCACTTCATCTCACCTGATAAATCAACACACAGGAATTCACCCCCATCGCTGCCGAAAAACAGGAGATCGTCCTCAACCACCGGCGAAGATCTTAGAGGAACCATGATGCTGTAAGTCCACACCTCGCGGGCGCTTGTTGGGGTTGACTTTAGCGCATAGAGCCTGCCGTCATCGGACCCAAAGTAGAGAGTACCCATTGTTACTGCTGGTGTAGTAAAAATCTTTCCTTCCGTCTTGTGACTCCATCTGCGTCTTCCTGCTCGTGCATCAAGAGCATACATGCGCTGATCAGAAGAACCGATGTAGACTGTCCCGTTATGGTAGACCGGGGAAGCCCCAATCCCTCCCTCCGTAGCAAACTTCCAGCGCAGCTCCCCATCCTTAGCATCCAATGCCCACAGGTTGTTATCATATGAGCCTACGTAAACGGTATCATCGACAACAATAGGTGTTGACCTTATGGCGTCTTCAGCCTGAAATGCCCATATAGGTGTAATGTTCCCAATTCCCGCATCTGAGGGAGTAGAAGCAGGCCTATTCGCAACCACCGGGAGAGCAGCAGCTACAGGTACAGAAGCCCCAGGGCTTCCTAATGCATTCGGAACACCTGATGCCACAGCAGGCGTGGTGCCTGTTGCCTCCAAAGACTGCTTCATGGCATCAGCACTGGCATAGCGCTGCTCTGGGTCATAGTTGAGAGAACGCATAATAACCGACGCAAGCACATCTGAGACATTGGGGTTGTATTCTTTGATGGCCCTTTGGTCGAAAGAGAAGGGCGGCTCCAACCGCGGGTCGCGCTTGGTTAACATGTGGTGAAGTGTCGCTCCCAGCGCATAGATGTCCGCGGCGGGGGAAGCAATCCCTTTATACTGTTCCGGAGGTGAATAACCCTCGGTCCCAATCATAGTACCCGCCTGCCCGATCTGAAACATCTTGGCAATGCCAAAGTCGATCAACCGGACCCGGCGATGATGATCAATCATAACATTGCTGGGCTTCATATCGCGAAATACGATGGGTTCGGGTTGGTGATTGTGCAAATAGTCAAGGACCTCACAGATTTCAATACCCCATTCGCGTATTTGCTCAACCGGCAAGAAGCCGTCGGTGCTGTTCAACAAGGCCTCCAAATCTCGTCCCTGGATGAACTCCAGCACGAGATAAGCCCTATCGCCAAAGCTAAAATAGTCATAAATCTGAGGAATTGCAGGGTGGTTCAGAGTGGCTAGAATCTCGGCTTCACGCTCGAAGTTGCGGATAGTTTGCTCCCGCAGCTTTTGATCCTGCGCCATATTGATCATCTCTTTGACGGCACATAACCTCGTCACATTGGGAAAGTGCAGATCGCGCGCCTGATAGACTGCTCCCATACCTCCCAGCCCAATAATACCGAGGATACGATAGCGGCTCTGCAAAACCTGCCCGGGCTGTAAGGTTCCATCGGGAACCGAAAGGGCGCCCTGGTTGTCTTCTATGTGTCTTGTGTCACTTGGCTGCCCCATAGTCTTGTACTGCTCCTAATTGATAAACTAACCGCTAATCGAAAATACACAATATAACAGTTACATAGGCACTTGAGCAGAGTATAGGACTTCCCTGATGAGTGGTCAAGCTACCAATCCTACCGGCTTTTCATTATAGTTTTTATACAGTGATTATGCAATGAAGGTGACTGTAACCCTATCAATAGCGTACGTAATCGATGGCAGTATTGTCGTCGTCATCGAATGCCCCAATGTACCGGGCCGTGGTTTTGGGATCAGAGTGGCCCAGCATGGCTTGTACAAGCAAAAGGTTGCCACTGTTATTATAGACATTCCTCGCACACGTGCGGCGCAAGTCATGGGCTGATAGCTGATTCTTGCCATGGCGGGGCGCCAAATCGGCCTTAGCACCATATTCGGCAACAAGCCGGCCCACCACCGATGCGTTGATGGGCCGAGGGCTCACGTGATCTGCCTTGTTGACGCTGAAAAACAGGGCGCTTTCAGTATCGTGCCAGCATAAGTTCGCTGCATCCAGCCAGGTGCTCAGGCTGCTATAAAGTGTATCGTGAACTTTCAGACGTCGTGTCTTGCGTCCTTTACCAGTCAACAGCACCCACCAACGCCCGTTATCTTGCTGAAAGTTAGCCAGGCTCAAGCCGACAACCTCCTCCCTACGCAAACCTAGGAAGAGCATCGTGTCGAGGATGGCTAAATCGCGTTTGCCTTTGCGAGTGGTAGTGTCTACCGAGCTGCGGAGAAGCCGAACCTCCGATGGCGAGAGTCTGCGCCCAACCGGCTTGATATCGCGTTTGCTGCGGGCACGATAGGGTTGTATGCGCATGGCCGCTGCCTGATCAGCCGTCAGCACATTATCGCGATAGGCAACACTCAAAAAAGTACGAACAGCGTACATACGTGTTGAAACTGTATTGGTGCTATCTCCCTCAAAATCCCGCCAGCTTGCAAAACCATCTACGAGAGCAGCATCAACCATACGCAGCACCGCTGACGCCGGGCGGAATGTCCAAATTGTGCGTCTGCCATCCCTGGTGCTCTCCGCAAAGGGGCGCCATTGGGATGCCAGATCAGGGGGCAGTATCTCACCACGTTCCGCATCGAGATATTGCAGAAACAGACCAATAGCTGTCTGGTAGGCCCTGGCCGTGTGACGGCTGCCGCGGGCTGCTGCCTTAAGGGTCGCTTCCACCAATTCTGCGATAGGCCGGCGGATGGCAGCCTCCGGCGAGGCAGACGAAAGCTGTGTAAGCGCGTCTATGGCAACAAGCTCGGTCGATGAAGTATCCAGAGTCATAACAGTACAAAATCTCAGCTATCACTAGTGTTTCGCGGCATAAGTAAGCCGTTAGTTATGGCTACCTGCAAAACACT
>JAFGMS010000456.1 GCA_016927375.1 Anaerolineae bacterium | reverse complement strand
CTATAGCAATAAACAGACGCCAACTCTCATTCATTACACATGCTTCCCTTCCAACTTGATATTCGACGCAGTTCTCCGAGTACGGCCTGGAGATCGGAGGGTAGAGGCACTTCAAAGCGGAGCCTTTCCCCAGTCGAGGGCGAGGTGATGTGCAATTCCGTTGCGTGCAAGAACTGTCTTGGGCACTCGATAACCTGCTCCTTGCGACCATAGACTTTATCGCCAACGACGGGATAGCCCAGCCAGCTCAGGTGGACCCTGATCTGATGTGTGCGTCCGGTCTTGAGTTCTAGCGACAGCAGGGCATAAGCATCGAAGGTTTCAGTGAGATCGTAGCGTGTCACCGCCTCACGTCCGTGAGAAACGACAGCCATCCGTTTGCGGCTTTTGGGGTTTCGCCCAATGGGAGCCTCGATGATCCCGGAGTGCTGCTCGGGGATGCCTTCAACAAGAGCAATGTATCTTTTATAAACGAGGCGGTCATGGAACTGGGTCTGGAGCGACTTGGCTGCATTGGGTGTTTTAGCCATGACAATCGCCCCCGACGTGTCTTTGTCGAGCCGGTGGACTATCCCGACAAGCTCCTCGCCCGACACCCGGCACATATTTGGCCAGCGTGCCAGAGCCGCATTGGCCAGTGTCCCGCTCTCGTTGCCCCTCGCCGGATGGACGACCAGCCCGGCCGGCTTGTTGATCACCGCCAGGTCATCATCCTCGTAGATCACATCGAGTGGGATGTCCTCTGCCAACGTGGGTTTGGATTGGACGATCGGCACAGATACAGAGATGGTTTCCCCTGCCGACAGCCGGTGAGAGGCCTTTTCAGGCTGGCCCTCAACCGTCACCAGCCCGGCTTTGATCAGTCTTTGAATCTCGGTCCGGCTTAAGGTGGAAATAACTGCTGCCACAAACAGATCCAGACGCTGCCCGTCTTCATCGACGGTGAATTGAACGGGCTGTTCGTGAAGAGACATGTTAAGAAGCGTAGTTCATTGAAAGATGGCTATTCTTGAGCAACACTTGCACAGTGCAGACAATAACGAGTATATGGAATTGCCTTAAGGCGAGCGACCTCGATCTTTTCGTTACAACGTTGGCAGATTCCGAAAGTCCCTTTTTCCATACGGAAGAGCGCTCGCTCTACCTGGTAGAGCATACGTCTGGCATTCTCCCGCATAGCCAAATCGGCGGCCTGCTCAAATGCAACAGTGCCGTCATCTGCCTGATGGGTACCATACCCCATACCATCAGCCGGTGGCGTACCGCTTTCGGCCAACTCTGCTTGAAGTTGGTCGCGCTGCTTCTCCAACTTTGCTTTTAGTTCAAGATGAATGTCAGCCACAATACTACATCCTCTGTTTAGATGGAACAGATTTTAACAAGATCGGTCTGAATCGGCGAACGTTCAGAGAGCGATCAGGCAGGCCCGATCCCCAAAACATGTTGGGCGCTATAGATCAGCAGGGCAAATATCAATAGAGATATGAGCAGCAGTCGGTTCCAATGAGACAAATTGCGGAGTTTGTCAGCTGCAAGAATGGTCAGAGGAAAGAGGGATAGAGAGTAACGACCAAAGGAAATGGTTGCAATGATATTATTGGTTCCATATTCCCAGTTGATCCTGCAGATAAATAATAGGCTGAATCCTACTGCATAGGCGACCAGTGCCAGGCGACGATGATGCGAGCAACCAATTTGCAGAACAAGAAACATTGACACGGTGAGTATTGCCAGAAAGTCAGCGTTCAACAATGATGCTGGCATATGTGAAAAGTGCCAGCGAGCATTAATGAGTATTCCCTCAATCGGGTTAGTCATGAAGTTGGATGAGTATATTCTGTACGTGTCATTTAAAGATGGCAGTCCCAAGCTGTCTCGGTATGCGAGAAAGCTCAAATAGCCAAGTGGGATCAATATCAGTGTCCATCCCTTTCCAAGTGCATCAATAGCTCGTCGGCGCCAGCTCATAGAGGAATTCTGTCGTTCTAGAATGAGCAACATCGCAACAGCAAATAAAAGTAGCCCCTGCATGCGTGCTAATGCTGCGAGCGCGCCAAGTACAGCTGCCAGCCCCCAATGCTTTTGTGTGCCGGCATAGAACATACCCAATACCATTGCCAGGTAGATTGCATCGGACATGGGGGCGTTCAAGAAGAACGAGATGGGCAATATTGCCGTTAGAAGAACTGCTTGCTGCCCCAGAGCAACGTCCTGATAGTAAACCTCACAGAAGCGGCAAAGCAGCGACAAGGCCAATCCGAATGCTAATATGCCAAAAACAAACCCGGCGATATCGACAGGCCCAGGTAGGGCCATATCTAGCAGGCGAATAACCAACGGCGCCAGTGGGCTAAAGACGGTTGAGCCGGGATCATTGATACTATAACCACCCTGAGCCAGTGTGAGATAGTGCCGGGCATCCCATCTACGCCACAGTCCCAGCGCCAACTGCCCCAATGGCGTCTTCAACTCCGGAAGGCCACCCGCGCCATGAGGATTATAATCCATTGGCAGGTTCAGCATGTTCATGCCGACGATCACCCAGACAATTGCCATCCACAGGCCCAGGATCATTCGATGGGCCAGCGCGATGCCAAATCCCCACTTCAGAGCTGAGCGCCAGCCTCCTGCTGAGGCCTGCTGAGCGCTCTCGGTGAGTGTTCTCTCTTGTTCAGGCATTGAACCTAGAACCCCTCCAATTGACTGAAATCGGCTACGCCGGCGCCCAGGGCGACGATATGTTGGAGTAATGCCAAACGGTTCTGACGCACCTTCAGGTCTTTGTCCATGACCAACACGCCGCCCTCCGCCGCCGGGGCAAAGAAAACCGAGATAGGCTCAACTAACTTTTCAAAAGCCTCGATAAATGTATCAACGTCTGCGTCGGCATCGATGACCTTAGATGCCTTCTTGTAAGCAGCCAGGAGGTTCTTCTCGGCCGGCTCGGTGAAGGATTTCGGCTTCAGTTTGAACTGCTCTTTCTGGTCGCGGGTGATGCGCACACAGCGCGCATAAGCATCCAGTATGGGAGGCCAATCGGGGCGCGCGACTTGCGCGGCAAGCTGCTCGGCGTGGATGCCGGCTCGGCAGGGATCGTGGGCCAGCGCCCCCAGCACAGCCTCGACCACATCATGCTGGTAGGTTTCTCTGAGCACGCCGCGCAGCCGCCCGGCGATGAAGTCCACCACGGCAGTCAGCGTCTCTTCATCGACATCGACCGGCTGTGATTTAGCTGACCACTTGAGCACCTGCCGCAAATCGAGGCTGATGCCATGCCCCAGCAGGATCTGCACCAGGCCCAACGCTGCCCGGCGCAGACCATAAGGGTCAGCTGAGCTGGTTGGAGCCAGCCCGACGGCAAGCAGCCCAACCAGGCTGTCGACGCGGTCTGCCAACGCAACGGTGATGCCTGCCGGGCTTTCCGGCAGTCTGTCGCCGGATTGACGCGGCTGGTAGTGCTCGGCAATGGCCTGTGCGACTGCAGGCTGCTCGCCGGAGCGGAGCGCGTATTCGCGCCCCATGATGCCTTGCAGCGAAGTCAGCTCGACTACCATCTGGGTAGTCAGGTCGGCCTTGGCCAACCGCGCGGCGCGAATAGCTACATCCAGCTCATCGTCCGAGAGCCCCAGCAAGCTGCCCAGGCGGGCTGCCACCCCTTCGAGCCGGGACGATTTATCGTAATACGAACCGAGCGCTTCCTGGAAAGTAAGCGTCTTGAGGTCGGGCAGGAAGCCGGCCAGCGGACGCCTGGTGTCCTCGGTGTAGAAGAAGCGAGCATCGGCAAAGCGGGCCCGGATGACGTGCTCATTGCCATCGATGACCGTGGCCAGATGCTCGCCGTTGCCGTTACGCACGGCGATGAAGACCGGCAGCAGCTTGCCTTTCTTATCGACGACGGCAAAGTAGCGCTGGTGCTTCTTCATGACGGTGGTCAGCACCGGCTCCGGCAGTTCCAGGAATTCCTGCTCGAACTTGCCCAGCAGCGCAGTCGGCTGCTCGACCAGGTTGGTGACTTCATCGAGCAGCGCGGGGTCCTCTTTGAGCACGCCGCCGGCCTGCTTGGCCAGCGCTCTAATTTGCTGATCGATCTCCGTGCGCCGGACCGCCGGATTGCTCAGGATGCATTGTGCTGCCATGACATCAAAGTAGGCAGCAGCATTATCGATGTCGGTTTCCGGCGAGCCCTCGGGCCGTGTCCCGCGCGTGGTACGGCCGGAATAGACATCGGCGTAACTGAATGACACAACTGCCTTATCGAAAAGTGCCACCAGCCAGCGCAGCGGTCTTGAGAAGGCTATGCCGGAGAAGTTCCATCGCATGGCCTTATCGAAACGGATGGCGGCGATCAGCTCAGGGAGCAGCTCGGCCAGCACTTCGGGGGTGGGACGGCCTTCATATTTCACCACCGCCACGACGTACTCGCCGCCCTCGATCTCCTGCCGCTCCAGCGCATCGACCGGGACGCCGTTCTTGCGGGCGAAGCCCTCGGCAGCCTTAGTCGGCTTGCCCTTGGCATCGAAGGCAACCTTCGATGGCGGCCCGCGTACGATGCGCTCATCGGCCTTTTGGTTGGGCGAGAGACCTTCGATGTACACAACCAGCCGGCGCGGCGTCCCACCGATAGCCACCGACCGGTAAGCGAGCCGTGCTTCGGACAGCATAGCGGGGACCAGCTCATCGAGCTGTGCCAGCGCCGAGTCGAGGTCGGCGGCCGGCAGCTCCTCTACACCGATCTCCAGCACGAAGGGAGCAGGTCTGGTCGGGAATTTGTCGGTGAGAACCTCCGGTGCTGTCATCGAAGGGACGGTCAGCGCCTGCGTCTCGGCATCCACCTCCCAGTCGGGGGGCAGCGTCGGGTATTCCAATCTTTTCCGCTGCTCGGTGTAAGCCTGGGCCACGCCGGCAGCCAGCGCCTGCATGCGGCTGAAATACTGGGCCCGCTCGACGACGCCAATCGCGCCACGCGTATCGAGAACGTTAAAGAGGTGCGAACACTTCAGCACGTAGTCGTGGGCCGGCAGCACCAGGGGTGGCTCCTGCGCAAGGGCATTCCTGGCCTCGTTCTCATAAGTGTTGAAGACTTCAGTCAGCGCCTCGACATCGGCTACCTCGAAGTAGTAACGGCAGTGTTCGATCTCGGACTGCAGCAGCGCATCACCGTATCGATAGCCGTTGCCCCAATCAATCTCCCACACCGAGTTAACCCCCTGCAGGGCGATCAAGATGCGCTCCAGGCCATAGGTGATCTCGACCGAGACCGGGTTGAGCACCTGGCCGCCTGCCTGCTGGAAGTAGGTGAACTGGGTGATCTCCTGGCCGTTCAGCCAGACCTCCCAGCCCAGCCCCCAGGCGCCCAACGCAGGCGATTCCCAGTTGTCTTCCACGAAGCGGATGTCGTGCCAGCGGCGGTCGATGCCAATGGCCTCCAGGCTTTGCAGGTAAAGCTCCTGCGGGTTGCCGGGATCGGGCTTGAGGATTACCTGGTACTGGTAGTGCAACTGCATCCGGTTGGGGTTGTCTCCATAGCGTCCGTCATCCGGGCGAACGGAGGGCTCGACGTAACCGACGTTCCAGGGTTCGGGGCCCAGGACGCGCAGGTAGGTAGCCGGGTTCATCGTCCCCGCGCCAACCTGAGCATAGTAGGGCTGCCAGATGAGGCACCCCTGCCCGGCCCAATAGCTCTGTAGGCGTATGATGACGTCTTGAAAAGAGAGTGGTTGATGAGTATACGGAGAAAACACGGTCATAAACCTCCCGGTTTAGAGGAAAAGAGTTTTTGCTTAGCGGGACGCGAGGACGAATTGTATCACATCGGAGCGAGATTGCGAGGATGTCGGCAATCGGAGTTTGCACGAATGGCAATGCTATTGCGCCGCGTGACAACGCTATCGTATTGGATTTACCCCATGCCATTTACACAAAAACGCTTGACAGATCCGACTCTGTGACATCCAGCACTTGGTGCCGCACCTCAAGACGCTCGCGATGTTAGGCTATGCAATCGTGATGTCGTGTCATGCTGTCGCGATGTTACGCTATGCAATCGTGATGTCGTGTCATGCTGTCGCGATGTTAGGCTATGCAATCACGATGTTATGTCATGCTGTCGCGATGTTACGCTATGCAATCACGATGTTATGTCATGCTGTCGCGATGTTAGGCTATGCAATCGCGATGTTATGTCATGCTGTCGCGATGTTAGGCTATGCAATCGCGAGAAACTCGACTTTATTGTTGCGTGAACATAAAATCTGTCCACATCTGAGTGATGTCTGTTTCGACTTAATGAGCGAAGCCCGGTGAGAAGCCGGCGCTGTCCCGCAACTGTGATCGGCCCCAACGGGCCGTAAGCCAAGTCGCCCGTCACTCAGCCGTCCCCACCACCTTCGCGAGAGAGGCGGTGGGCGGATGTTTTCTCCAGGCCACCGGCTCTCGCATCGAGCCGGTCTTTTGATCTCACCAACATCCTACCGGAGGAGTACATGGCGCTCGACCAGATCATCAAACGAAATGGACAGAAGATGCCCTTTGACCGCACCCGCATTGAGAGAGCCATCTGGGCCGCTGCCAACGCGGCCAATGCCGGCGAATCGCGGCTGTGGGCCGAAACCCTTTCTGGAGCGTCTGCGAACCGGGCCGGTATGGGTCAAGCTGGATACCAATGGCTCGCGCCCGGCTGTCCTGCGTGAAATTCTGGTCGGGCAATTGGTCGATTACGTGGCGATGGATGTCAAGGCCCCACCAGATCGTTACATCGAACTGGCAGGATCTCAAGCGGATGTTGCAGACATCGATGCCAGTATGAGGCTGCTGAGGGGTAGCTCCGTAGACTACGAATTCCGCGCGACTGTCATTGACAGCTGGCACAGGGAGGCTGACATCATCGAGATAGCACGCTGGATTGCCCCAGCCAGGCGTTATATTTTGCAGCGGTTTAATCCCCACACTACACGGTGAACTATCCCGAGGATGATGGATGCAAGAATCTGGGTTTTTCATCTTTAGCCTGTATTTTGCGCTCTCCACATACATCATTTGATATTTGGTATCCGGTCTGCGGAGAGGTTTTCGATCCTCTGCCCGGAGATTCTCGATCGTCTCCGGCGGACGATTGAAACTGTGACCGTTGACTTTCGGCTGCTCGATTGAACACGCTCTCAACTCATCACACAAGCGATTTGATGTTTAATCGCCCAACACTCATAACTGTCAGCATATCACGCCACACAGTTGGATGGTAACGTTACAAATTTGTTACTTGTTAAATTTGTAACGTTACTTTACCTTGTTTGGCTCAAGTATGTGGTATTGTCTTGAGTGTACGAGGTTTATCGGTAGCCAACAAACAAAGCTATTTACGTCAGGAGGTTATGATGCCAATCGATCCAAAGGTCAAGACAAACTGGGAGAAGCTCCAGGAGAAATACAATCATCCCGTCGATGCACTGGGGCGCCCGATTGATCCCAAAGATCAACAAACTCTCAGGATCTGGCGAGAAGAGGGCATAGATCAATTTATCAAGAAGTGAGTCTTCCCGCACGGTGAAGCTACCTACCCAGAATCTGCAAGGCCCATCCTTTGGGGGAATGGGCCTTGCAGATTCTGGCGGAATAGCTGCTCATTCTTCCGTCGAGGCGACCAGCGTGTAAGTAGTGAATGTGACCGGCTCCAGACACTCGGGCTGGAGCACTTCGGTGAACAATCTCAGTGCCTCCGAGCTGGCATGCCGCTCCTCTGCCTCTTCATTCTCAAAGATGAAAAAGCTCATAAAGCGCGTTCTATCTTCTGCTTCTTGCAGAGAGATATACATACGGGTTTCCGGCTCGTTGCGGGTGATGTAATCCACGAGTATGGTGATGGCCTGCTGGCACTTTTCCACCGACTCGCTCCGCACGGCAAATCGAGCTGTCATGTAGATCGCCATAGATCATCCCTCCGGTAGTGGGTGGGATATGGAAACGGTCAGTTCTCAGCCTGATACGCACCAGCTGGAAGGCCGAAAGCCAATGATTGACTGCTTAATATTAGTATACTCCACATGTGCCTGTTGGGTGGATGGTGTAGAATAGGCTTGGTATCGTGAATGGGAGCAACTATGTCATCCAAATCCATCCTGACTGATAAACACATCATCCTGGGCGTCACCGGCTCGATTGCGGCCTACAAGGCCTGCGCGCTGGCCAGCCGCCTGACACAGCACGGCGCGCTGGTCGATGTCATCATGACCGAGTCCGCCACGCGCTTCGTCGCGCCGCTGACCTTCCAGGCACTCACCGGGCGGCCGGTCTACACCACCATGTGGCAAACCGATGCCTCCGGTGGGCTGGGGACGCATATCGCACATGTGAGCCTGGCTCACGAGGCCGACCTGCTGCTTATTGCTCCCATCACTGCTAACATGATGGCAAAGATTGCACATGGCCTGGCCGATGATCTGTTGAGCGTCACGGCGCTCGCCTCGGCCAATCGCTGCCCGATTCTGATTGCGCCAGCGATGGATGTGGGTATGTACGAAAACCCGGTTACACTGGCCAACGTTGATATATTGCGCTCGCGCGGCGTTCGTTTTGCCGGGCCGGGTAGCGGGCGGATGGCGTCAGGGCTGGAAGGGCTGGGCCGGTTTATCGAGCCGGATGAGATCGCCGGCCACTGCCGCCGTGTGTTAGGAATGAACGGGTCGTTGGCCGGGCGGCGTGTGGTTGTCACCGCCGGTCCAACCCGCGAGCCGCTTGATCCGGTGCGCTATCTGACCAACTACTCGTCCGGCAAGCAGGGGTTTGCCATTGCACAGGCAGCGGTCGATGCAGGGGCTGTGGTAACGTTGATTACAGGACCGGTCAGCCTGCCGACCCCCATCGGCGTCGAGCGTGTGGATGTGCTCGATACGCGTTCGATGCTCGACGCGGTCCTGGTCCATGCCACGGGCGACGACCCCACCGATGCGCTGATCATGGCTGCCGCCGTCGCCGATTTCCGCCCGGAGGAGATCGCCGAGCGCAAGATCAAGAAGACGCAAGATCCCGCCTCCATGCAAATCGACCTGACATACAATCCCGACATCCTGTACGAGGTCTCGCGGCAGACACGCAAGCCGCTCCTCACAGTTGGCTTTGCCGCCGAGTCTGACGATCTCATCGCCCACGCGCAGGAGAAGCTGGCGCGCAAGAGCCTCGACATGATCGTTGCCAACGACATCACCGCCGGCGATGCAGGCTTTGCGGTCGATACCAACCGGGTGGTGTTCGTCATGTCCGAGGGTATCGAGGAGCTGCCGCTGATGAGCAAAGAGGAAGTCGCCCAACGCATCGTGGCTTGGGTGGCGGAACACCAAATGTAGGTCGGATTTCAATCCGACCGTACGGTGTGCAATAGGTCAGTTGACTGGTAGGGAAGCAAGATCTTTTGTTAAGCCAACAAACCCTCTCGTTAAGCCGATAAACTTTTCCGTTAAGCCAGGAAACTTTTCGACTTGCTTGTGGGACTTCCCGGCCTCCGATTGGCCCTTCACAGAACGTTCAATTGCTTAACTTGTCACCAATAGGGTAAATGGGTAAAACATGAGACGTGACGAGTTCGCAACCCGAGTCACAAGTCGCAGCTTGAAGCTTGAAAAGCTAAAGGCTAAGAGCCAGTAGCTAAGAGCTGAGTAGTTACCGTCAATCAAACAATAAGTTAAGGAGGATTTTGATGGCTGGTAAAAACCGTTTCGGAACTTTCATGGCCATGGCAGCCGGTGCGGCCACCGCTGTCGCCGTGGTCGAGCATGACCGCCAGAAGCGCGAGGCAGTCGCGCGACTGCAATCGGGCAGCCTGGTTGCCCAGACCAAGACCGGCCAGGTCGAATACGCAGTAGTAGGAGAGGGGCCGGCAGTGCTGGTGATACATGGTGTGCTGGGCGGATACGATCAAGGACTGGTGATCAGCGACCCGCTGGTCGAGGCCGGCTTCCAGGTGATTGCCATCTCGCGTTTTGGCTATCTGCGGACGCCGCCTGCATCCAACATGTCGCCCGAAGCACAGGCCGATCAATATGCCGCGCTGCTGGACGAGCTTGGTATTGCCGATGTCGCTGTCATCGGGGCGTCGGGGGGTGGGCCGTCGGCTCTGCAATTCGCCATACGCCACCCGGATCGCTGCCGCGCTTTGGTGATGATGTGCGCGGTCAGCCGCAGTGATGTTGCCGACCCACGCGAAGCTTCTCCGCTCTTTGGCCTGCTTGCCACCATCATGCGCTCCGATTTCCTGATGTGGCTGGCCGTCACCGGTGTGATCAAAGGGCAGCCGCTCCTTAGCAGTCTCAACCCTGAGGCTCAACAGGATGTGGTAGACGATCCTGTCCGGCAAAACATGTTCCATGCAGCAATACGTAGCCTGTTCCCCGTGAGCCTGAAACAGGTTGGTCTGGATAACGATCTGGTACAGATCCGGACTCTGGCTGATCTGCCACTGGAGAAGATCAGCGCACCGACATTGGTACTGCACGGGACTGCCGATTCTTTGGTACCTTTTGCTCAAGCTGAATACACAGCCAGCAAGATACCCGGAGCACAACTTATTCCAATAGAGGGCGGCGAGCATCTTTTCTTCATCAGCCACTACGATCAGGTATGGCCACAGGTAACCGTCTTTGCTAAAAAGAAGCCTAAGAAGAAAACGGCTAAGAAGAAAACAACTGCCAAGAAGACACCTACCAAAAAGACGTCAACTAAGAAGAAGACATCCTGATCGCTATGTTGATCGAAGCTGCTGACATCGAAGATGCCCAAGTTATTCTCGATCTACAGAAGCTGGCTTACCGAAGTGAGGCCGCCATTACGAGTGATTATACAATCCCGCCCCTGGTGCAGTCGTTAGAAGAGATAGAGCAAGATTTCCGGGAGCAAGTTGTCTTGAAAGCTGCCATCGATGGGAGGAGAATCATCGGTTCAGTGAGGGGATATATCAAGGAGGGCACCTGTTACATCGGGCGGCTGATTGTCCATCCCGATTTTCAGAACCAGGGGATTGGCACACAGCTCATGAGGGCAATCGAAGGGCATTTCGCCGAAGCTGATCGGTACGAGTTGTTTACCGGCCAGCAAAGCGAACGCAACATCTATCTCTACCAGAAGCTGGGATATCGCATCCTCCGCTCAGAGAGACTCTCCAAGCGTGTCATGCTCGTCTACCTGGAAAAGCGCCGGGACGCGTCATAAAGGAATATGGGTGTCATAACCTCCGGCAGGGGGATATGACATAGGTTTCTGCTATTCAGCCGCAGCTAGCTTACCCGGTGGCAAGCCACCCAATGATCGTCATAGACCTCGCGGAACTCCGGTTCAACCTCTTTGCACAAGTCGAGTGCCAGCGGACAGCGTGGATGGAACCTGCATCCGGAGGGTGGGTTGAGCGGGCTAGGAACATCGCCTGCCAGGATAATGCGTTCGCGGGTTATCATAGGGTCGGGAACAGGGATGGCACTCATCAAGGCCAGGGTATACGGATGAAGTGGGTTCTCGTAGAGATCCTCACGGCTGGTAATCTCGACCATCTTGCCGAGATACATGACAGCCACCCGGTCACTGATGTGCTCGACTACGCTCAGGTTATGGGCAATGAACAGGTAAGTTAGTCCGAAGTCTTCCTGAAGCTTGCGCAGCAGATTCAATACCTGGGATTGGATCGACACATCTAGAGCTGAAACCGGTTCATCGCACACGATGAACTTAGGTTGGAGAACCAGGGCACGAGCAATGCCAATGCGTTGGCGCTGGCCACCCGAGAATTCGTGAGGGTAGCGACGAGCATGTTCCGGGTAAAGTCCAACCCTTTCCAGTACCTCCTGGACACGCTCATAGCGTTCTTTGCTATCACCGATATCGTGAATGATTAGGCCCTCGCCAATACTCTCACCGATGGGTACACGGGGATCGAGCGATGAGAACGGGTCCTGAAAGATGATCTGCATGTGACGGCGCATCTTCTTCAAGTCGCGGGGGCGCATGCTAGCCATATCTGCCCCTTCAAAGATAACCTGCCCGCTGGTCGGATCGGTCAGACGCAGGACAGTACGACCAAGTGTGGTTTTTCCGCAGCCGCTTTCCCCTACCAATCCAACCGTCTCGCCCTTGCGGATAGAGAAGCTCACGTCATCGACGGCGCGTACCCAGGCTTGAGTGCGTTGGAGTAAGCCACCCCGAACAGGAAAGTATTTGACTAAGTTGTTGATTTCGAGCAGAACATCTTCTTGGTCAGAGCGCCCGTTTGTTCCTTTTGCCATGACTGTTATTCCTCGCTCTCACGCTAATCGGCAGCTAGTGATTGGCCATATCCTAGATCTATCTTGCCGGAGGGCCGGTATTGTGGGTCATATAACCAGCAGCGAACGCGCCTGCCTTCGCTGACAGGTATCAAAGGGGGTTCTTCTTGTGTGCAGATGTCTAATTGGTTGGCCACCCGCGCCAGACAGCGGCCGGCAAACCGGCATCCTGGAGGCAGGTTGATTGGTTGGGCCGGTGAGCCGGGGATTACTGCCAGCTCATCTTTAACTTCGCCGAAGACGGGGATTGAGCCAAGTAAGCCAACTGTATAGGGATGAAATGGGTTGGCAAATAGCTGATTGACAGGAGCCTCTTCCTGGATACGTCCGCAATACATCACATTGACGCGGTCAGCCATCTCGGCTATCACGCCCAGGTCATGCGTGATGAGGATGATACCGACTTCCATCTTCTCACGTAGCTCACGCATGAGGTCAAGGATCTGGGCCTGGATGGTCACATCCAGGGCTGTGGTTGGCTCATCGGCAATCAATAACTCCGGCAGACAGGCCAGAGCCATTGCGATCATCACACGCTGGGCCATGCCGCCTGACATCTCGTGTGGGTATTGTTCGGCACGGCGCTCGGGCTCAGGGATCTTCACCTGCCCGAGCATAGAAACAGCTCGCTCATGGCCTTCTTCTTTGCCCAACGAACGGTGGATATCGAGGACCTCCGCGATCTGATCACCAATCTTAAAAACCGGATTCAGACTGCTTTGGGGTTGCTGAAAAATCATCGAGATGCGATTGCCGCGGATGTGGATCATCTCACGTTCAGGGAGTTTTAACAGGTTTTGGCCGCCAAACCAGATTTCTCCATCGACAATCCGGCCGGGTGAGTCAATCAGCTGCATGACCGATAAAGACATGACGCTCTTACCACTACCCGACTCGCCAACGATGCCGAGTGTCTCGCCGTGCTTGAGCTCTATGTCTACGCCGTCTACAGCTTTGACGATACCCTCCTCTGTGTAGAAGTAAGTACGAAGATCTTTGATCTCGAGGATATTGCTTCCCTGTTGGATGTCAGCCAATTTCTACCTCCTGAACAAGGTGCGTACGTATATACTGGAATGCAGTCCATAATGTGAAATTTGCCGAGTTGCTCAGCTTCTTCTCCTATTGTGTATCATCTGTTTTAGTTTTGCTGAGAGCAAAACAGTGTGATGATATTACGGAGGCTTCTGAAGTTTACCTCAGATATGTCATTTCTTACCATTGGATGGATGATGAGCCGAGAAGGGCTTTCCGGACGTTCTCAAAAAGGTACGAGGGCGGAGTTTGAGCCGCCCTCGTCTAATTCTCTGCTTGTCAAAGCGAAATGTTCTCGCCCTATAGGCTTAAACGGTTACTCCGCCGCTACCTCACATTCTCCGAAGTACCACTTCTCGATGTTCCATGAGGCATAGCTGGCCGGGCCGCGCTCTGGACCACACAGGTCAGGTACCCAGGCTTCCACCTCAACACGCTGGAACAGCACCAGCACAGGCACCTGCTCTACATAGAGCATTTGCAGATCGAGATAGAATGGTAGCCGCTGCTCGTTGCCAAGTACGTTTTGGCCATCGAACATGAGCTGTGTTGCCTCAGAGTCACACCAGCCGGGAGAGTTCTGGCCCTCGAAGTCATCCTTCTCTTCCTGGATCTGTTCAGGATAGAACAGACCAAGCGAAGCGTCTTCTTCAGTTGCCTTCAAGCCGTCAGGCAGATCGCTCTTCAAGAACTGCAGCTTGTCCTCATCCGGGTCCTCGTCCACCGCACGGCCGCGGTAGAACATCTCTACCGTGATGTCTGTGCCGTCGAGCAGGTCGGGCTTGGCCTCCAATAGCTTTTCAGCTGTCAGGATGGCGCCGGTCGAGCCTGGCTCAACACCCAGTACATCCGGATCGAACTTGTAGAGGTTCATACCGCCGTACAGACTGAGCTGATCCGGATCGGGGCCGGATACCCAGGCATACTCGCCGATCTGGAACTTACGTGTCGTGAGCGGCCCGTCGTCGGCAAACCACACAGAACCGGGTAGCAGATCTAGGTTGATCTTGATCCCGATATCAGCCATGTTTGCCTGGAAGATGGTCGAAAGCTGCTGGCGCATGGCATTGCCGGTGGTGGTATGGAAGGCTACCTCGAACTCTGTACCTTCTGGAATCTCCCAATCACCACGCTCGCAGCTGTACGAGCCACTGAGATCGGATTGAGCCTCGACCACACCATTCCCGTCAGCATCTTCCCAGCCGGCCTCAGCTAACAGGGCTTTCGCCTTTTCCGGATCAAAGTCATACAAACCCTCGGTATCCGGATTCCATGCCCAGTGATCGCTTGGCAGGAAGCTGGACAATGGTTGTACCTCACCATAAAGAATCTCTTCCGTCATCGTCTGGCGATCTGTTCCATAAGCAACTGCCTGGCGGACTCGCTCGTCGGCGAAGAAGGGGATGCCATCGTTCTCAATGCCGGGCTGTGTTGGCCAGGTCTGCAAGTCGATGTGCTCCCATACCAGCGAGGGAATAGCGTCATACTGGATCAGGCCTTTGGATGCTGACTGCTGGATGAACGGCAGCTGTGTGAGTTGCAGGCCGTCATTGGTTGCGTAGTCGCACTCGCCGGCCAGCACTGATGCCAGCAGTTGGTTGGTATCGGTGATGAAGCGATAGACCAGGTTGGGTACCTTGATCTCGCCACCCCACCAGTTGTCTACTGCCTTCAATACGTAACGATCACCTTCTATCCATTCCACTGGCTCATAGGGACCAAGCACCGGCTTTGGAACACGAGCGTACTCGCTCTCCGCAATCTCTGCCGGTGTCATGTCTTTCAGTGCGTGCTCGGGTAGATAAGAGCCGCCGGTGGAGTTTGGACCACCAAAGTCAGGTAGGAAGTAGGTTGGGCTTACTACACCCTTAGGATAGACAACTTCCAGTGTTCTGTCATCAATTTTGTTGAAGACTAACTGTTCGTAGATAGCGCGAGAGGTTGCGCCGGAGTCGGGATCCAACAATACTTCACGGGTGTAGATGATGTCATCCACCGTGAAGGGTTCGCCGTCTGACCATTTGATCCCTTCCTTGAACTTGAAGGTCACGGTCAGGACATCATCCTCCAGCGTGGCTCCTCCATTTTCCAGTGTTGGGAACTCATCATCGACCAACATCTGGGTGGAGTAGAAGTAGGCATTATCGTAAATCCAACCCCGTGGTTCGTTAGCATGCCCAATCTGAGCACGTACCGCCATGGTGCTGGTCATTGCATAGTTGCTATCCGGTTCCTGCGACATGCAAACAACGATCGTGTCTTTGGTCGTCTGTTGTGCGCCGCCGCCGCAGGCGGCCATAACCACTACTGCCACCAGTGCAAGTGCTACCACGAGCGCCCATCGTATGTTGCGCATCCTTTTCTTTCCTCCTAAGATATTCTCTTCCCTTCACCTCAATCAAACAGGGAAGACGCGAGCAGATACAACAATTACTTGCTCCATTGACTTCCTATCTTGTACGCTACTGCATCACCCCCTTTCCTCTCGGGCTTGGCAAGGTGAAACCCGATGAGTGACCAGCATCTGTTTTTTTGGGAAACAGTACATGAGTAGTGTTTGTAATGCCAATGCCCTGGAAAGAATCATGAATTGCCCATCATTTAGTATAGGGCAATAATGTTGTCAGCACATTAGTTGATAATGAGTTTATGAGTGACATGATCAGGCTAACACGCGGCCACACGATTCTTTGTAAGCTTAGCTGAATCTATACAAAAACGCAACACACTTATGGGTGCATTGTAAAGTCGGCAGCCGTATACAGACTGCAAAAGGAGGCGGTTACTTCTGATGCTTGTTTGTCATGGCTTTGAACTGCTCAATAGAATCGAGTACGCGTTGTTCGAGCGCTGCCAATGTGGAGATCCAGCGATCGGCAGCAGAGTGGACATCTTCGTCAGGGTGTGGTGTGTCTAGCACATCCCGTAGGGCACACGTCTGTCCACGGTCGAAGTGCTGCAGCATGCGCAGGATCGACATGAGGCTGTAGCCTGTCTGGATCAGCATTCGGATGACCCGGGCTCGTCCAATTTCATGCGCACTGTAGAGCCGATAGCTGTTGTCTGGATTGCGGGGAACATCCAGCAGACCATTACGTTCCCAGTTTCGCAGCCGATCCACCGAGACGCCCAGTCGCTCCGCCGCCTTGCCGATCAGCAATGGAGCGGTCATGGACTCGATGGCTTGCCCATGTGCCCACTGTTCCAGAAACTCGATGGCAGCTTCGGCGTGGGTACGTTCAGCGCGCACTCGGGCCAGGTATGTATAGGCCAACTCCGATGCGCCACCCAGATCGCCGGCGGCGGACTTGTATAACAGCTCGATTACCAATGTCTTGCCGCCCGGATATGGCCAGTTCAGAATTGTCCGCGCCAGGCGCATTTGGTCGAGATGGATTTCGGAAAATAGTCGGTAACCGCTATGGCTGCGCGGCACAGGGGATAGATAACCCCATTCCTCGTAGAGCCGGACGGTGTTGGGGTGGACGCCAACGGCTTTGGCGATATCTGAGGTACGCAGATGTCGTGGTGGCATATTTACATTGAAATGGGCCAAATAGATAGGGCGTGTTCCAAATGAGTCAAAGCTTTGAGTTAGAACCGTGAATTGGCAGGAAATCACCGATGTTTTTGACGTTCAAACCACGTTTTTTCGGTAATTGGAGGTTCTCCTAATTATGTCTGACTCAGATGAAACACTTCCAAACAGATATGGGCCGCATGCCTGGCCAAAAGAGGTGAGCCCTATTGATGGCTCACCTCATCCATTTCTATCGATGGCTGGTATGCTAACCTGCTGTCCCACGGCCACGCATGCGTGGATCGAGAGCGTCGCGCAGTCCATCTCCCATGAAGTTGATGGATAGAACTGTCAGGAAGATACACAATCCAGGCCAGATTGCCAATGTCGGGTTCATGAACATGTAGTCTTGTACACTGGTCAACATATTGCCCCAGCTTGCAAGCGGTGCAGGTACACCAAATCCCAGGAAACTCAGAGCAGCTTCTACGATGATGTAGTCACCCACCGCCAGGGTTGAGCTTACGATAATTGGAGCCATAGCGTTAGGCAGCATGTGATGGAGGATGATCCGCAAGTCAGAAGCACCCAGTGCTCTGCTGGCCTCTGTGAATTCTTGCTGGCGCAGGCTCAAGACTACTCCACGTACCAGTCGTGCCGGTGACATCCAGCCAAATATGATAAGTATAATGATCAAGTAATTGAGACGGGCAAAGGGGGAGGGTGCTATCGATGCCAACAGTGCGCTCAGTACCAATAGAATGGGCAAGAGCGGAAGTGTCAGCATAAAATCCGTCAGGCGCATCAGAAGCGAATCAATCGCACTGTCAGAATAATAACCAGAGATGGCACCCAACAAAGCCCCAATTATCTCAGAGCCCAGCATGGCCATGATGCCAACGTAGAGCGAGACCTGAGCGGCATACAGCAGGCGCGCAAATACATCGCGCCCTACTTCATCTGTCCCCAAGATGTGCCCATCAGCACCAGGCGTGAGATGCTTGTTAGCAGGGTCAACCGCAAGGGGGTCATGCAGCAACCCGACCTTGGTCAAACCGGAGCCTTGAGGTACTCGGGGAGCCAAGATGGGCGCAATCAATGCCGCAAGCACAAATATCAACAGGATGCTGGCCCCTACCATCGCTAGGCGATGCTTACGGAAGCGCTTCCAGACAACCTTCATCTGACTTTCTTCAGGTGTAGTGATGCTTTCCGCCTGAAGCAGGCTATCGCTTTCAAATGATTGTACGGCCATAAAGTTACTAGAGCCTCCCTTAATAGTTCTGACCAGGAATCCTGAAACAGAGATTATCGTTCCAGACCTTCCCGTGAAGCACGTTCATTCGTAGCGAATGCGTGGGTCCACCAATACATAGGCCACATCTGCCAGCAAAGTCGAAACAACAACAACTACCGACAGGATAACCAGATATCCTTGAACCAGCGGCCAGTCACTACGAAGGATAGCATTGTAGTAAAGATGGCCCATGCCGGGATAGGCAAACACCGTTTCAGTCAGCACCGCTCCGCCGAATAACCCAGATAGCTGCAAGGCCACAATGGTGATCAGTGGGATCAGGGCATTACGGAAAGCGTGCTTGGTGATTACGATACGCTCAAGCAAACCTTTTGCGCGAGCGGTACGGACATAATCCTGATGCAGCACATCGAGCATTGATGTGCGCATGAAGCGGCTCCAACCTGCCATATAAAGTAAAGAAAGCGCTGTCACGGGCATGATGAGATGTAACATGCGATCGAATATTCCACCAGCCCCAGCTCCTCGTATAGAAACCACACCACCCGTTGGTAGGTATGGCAGTCCCCACTCCTTAAACTTAATGCCAAATAGGATGATCATCATCAACCCTAACCAGAAAATAGGTATCGAGATACCTATAAAGGAAAAGGTGGTGGCTGTGTAGTCCAGTGTGGAGTACTGCTTGACGGCAGAGAGGATACCGATCGGAACAGCCACAAGAAGCGATAGTAGGGTTGCGCAAGCCATAAGTGTAAGTGTGTTCGGCAGTCGCCCGGCGATCACACCTATCACAGGATTGCCGCGGGAGACGGTCCATGAGTCTCCCCAATCGCCGCGCAAGATCCCAGTGTTTGTGCCATTTGTGTAGGGTTCCCCGAAACGGTCAACCCCAATGAGCCCTGTAGGAAGCGTCTCAATCCAGTCGTCGCCTAACAGCCAGGTGAAGTAACGTATATGTACCGGTTTGTTCAGACCAAGCAGTGTCTCAAGGCGTTGATAGTCTTCTTGTGTGAGCTGATTAAGACGACCTCTGTTTTGCATCCTCAAAGAATCCAGCGGCCCGCCGGGAGCCATGTTCAGGATCAAAAAGATCGCCAGGGAGCTAAGCAGCAGCACGACCAACATAGTGAACGCGCGCCTGATGAGGTAATTGGTCATGAGGAATGCCTCCATGGAGATGGTTGATAGATCGGATCCTGGTGTGTACCAAAACCATCTTGCAACGATTTCTAACACTACTATATCCGATTGTACTGCATAAATCACAAAAAATTTAGTACCATAGAAGCAACGTGGCAATTTTGCCAAACCGGGTAGAATGCTTCTATCTGCGGTAGCACCCGGAAATAACGTGGACAAGCCGGCCAAGCCCGGTTTGGCGCTCACAACCTCACCCATGAGAAGCGTGGCAGCTCGATACGCGATCTGCTCCCCCTCTGCTGCCTGGCGGAGAGGGAGACGTCGCCGACATAGCTATCAACCACCGTTGCCGGGGGTGAGTTTCAGTTCCTCTCACCTATCAACCACGCTATTCTCGCGTGCTATCCGGATTTCACGGATGCAAAGATTAGTTTGGCTTTATCCGTGTAATCTGTGTAATCCGTGGTTTGAGTGGAAATTGATGCTTGTGGCATCCCAACGCTTTGGCGCACTAACAATAATGTTGGATAAAGGAGCATGTGCCGAAGAGCGTCAGTGAGGCGGACGCCGCCACAACTTCTCGCCGTTGTTGATCTGTGCATGCTCTCGTAGAGCAGCGATCATGGCTTCTTCACCGGCCCAAAACGTGCTGATCTGTGAAGCGTACTTGGCAACAGCATGTGTCTTGGCTGTCAGTGCCTCTTCGCTAAGGGAATAAGCTGTGACATGCCAGCGGGCCAGATCACCGAGGGCCGCTTTGAGCGCGCCGGGATAGGTCACATAAGGGTAGTCTTCATAGTAACGCATCTGTGGCTGAGGAAAGCCCCAACCCTCAGCCGCAGATCGTACTATCTGGTGATCGACGTGATTGCCTACCGCCAGCGGCACGTACAGCGTGGCATCCTTGGGCAAGGGAGGGACATCGCGGAGGCCGGAAAACACCGGGTCGGCGGGATGCACAGCACCAAAGAGAGCTTCATCGCTGGTATAGAGAGCCTCTCCGGTAGCGCCATCGGTGCGATAAATGCAGTCCGGCAGGTCACAGTGGATAACCTTGATTGCTGGATCGAGCTCAGCCAACGCGCGCCGATCCTCTCCTCGTCGAAACGCGGCAGGATCAGAGAAATCTAAACCCGGCAGGGCCGAAGTCTGCCAACGCTCGTACAGGCTTTGCGCGTAGGAGGAGAGAAGATGATCGGGTGGAGGGCTGGCAGCAAAGATGGTGATAACGGCCACCGTCTCGCCGCATCGGGCCTGCTGGTAGATCAGGCCGCCGCAGCTCAAAATAGCATCGTCCAGATGAGGCGAAAGGTAGATATGGTAGGCCTTAGGCCATGTTAGATACATAGTGACATACTCGGCTGGCATGGTCTTCAGAACACAGACGCAATATTAGCCGTTTTTTGCATACAGCACTATTCGCAAGCTGGCAGTTTCAGATGCCGGCAGGGTCCAGGCCAGCAAACAAAAGGACGGATGCCAACAGCAATGGAGTGCTACCGTTGGCAACCCGCAACTTATCTCATCATACATTCAAGAATGAGTGCGTTCCAGGTTGGGAGCAAGGTCAATATCAGAATGAGAGCCATTCCTATTCGGGATCAACAGAGAACACTCTCAACGGCAGGATTTCTGTGTTCCTCATCGTCGTGACAGCGGGATGTGCAGCTTAAATTCTACCTCAGATTCGAAATGCCCCCTCGAAGTAGGGCTTTTTCATTCTTGCCAAACAAGAGCTCAGATCTTGTGGCTCTCACACCAGGAAGTCTTTGTTCTTTCCTGCTATGTGGGGGAGATGTCTCGTGGAACGAGGCAGAGGGGGTGAAGGCGAACAAAACAGCCGCCGATTCTGGAGAATGAAAAGACCCTTCCCCTCACGGACAGACATCTTGACATCCCCCCTCGTTTTTGCTAGAATGACTTTGGGATGAGAACGATAACGGGAACGTTAACGGGTATTTGTCCGAAATGAGAATTACTGTTAAGCGCCTCCTCATTTCTCGGAAAAATACCACACGATGCCAGTAACGCATCTAACTTCTAGAAATCTACAAAATGTAAGCTGATATAACGTTTTGACTACAAAACGAGCTTTTGCGTGTTTTGTAGCTATGGCGACCATGGTGAACGAGTTGCTGGAGGTTTAGGCTCTGTCATGTGGGAGTGGTATGCCCTTTCCTCCTTTGGGGCCAGTTGGGCAGACTATGAAGTCCATCTGGGTTTGTTTGATTCTACCTATGATTGCGCCCAGGCAGGTTGGGTTGCCTGCAAGACCGGTGTGACATCTGCCCGTTCAAGAGCCTCCTCTGTGATCTCCGTCGATGTCGCAGCGGGCTCTCCTTCCAATCACGCTCTTTTTACTAATACCATAGAAGTTTTACCTGAACGTTATTACCAACGGTCCGGTTTCTTAAGGATTTCTATAAAGGAGAGAGCTAAATGAGCAAGCGCATAGATCGTCGTTCGTTCCTGAAGCAGGCTGCTGTTTTTGGCGGCGCGGCTTTATTGCCGATGGGCGATTTGATGCTATCGAGGCAACCGGCCACTGTGCTCCTGTCTCCAGGTGGAACCAACCTGGATCAGGTCTGGCTTTCCCCCGGCTTCAGAGTGAACAGCCCCTTGATGTCTGACCGGCTCAAACAGACGATCATCAACTGGATACCCTGGTGTTACAGTCAATTAAACAATACAAGTCTGGCAGAGGGTGGAATCAACAATTTCATCCAGGCGGCCAGGAAGCTGAGCGGGCAATCTTACTCCTCACATGTGGGTTACTGGTTCTCGAATGCATATGTGCTCAATACGTTTGAGTCCATGTGTATTGCCTGCATGCTTGACCCACAAGGCGATTCGGCTATTACCAGCGCTCAGAATGCCTTTAGATCCTACATAGATAACTGGTTGCCTAGAATCCTGGCTGCCTGCGAGTCGGACGGCTACATGCAAACCTGGACAACGCTGGGCAATCATGCTCGCTGGAGTGACCGCGCAGCACACGAAGGCTATGTGGCCGGTTACTTCTTGGACGCAGCCATGGCGCATTATCTGATGACGGACAGGTCCGATGCCACTTTCTACAATGCTGCCAAGAGGCTGGCAGACTGCTGGTACAACAATATTGGCCCATCTCCTAAAAAAACATGGTGGGATGGCCATCAGGGCATGGAGCAGAGTCTGTGCACCTTTGCTCGCTTCGTGAATGATCATGAGGGTGGGGGCGTAGGAAATAAGTATTACGAGTTGGCCAAGTTCTTGCTGGATTCACGGTGCTGCAGTGGTACATACGATCAGAGCCATGCCTATCCGGTCGACCAGACCACAGCTGTGGGGCATGCAGTCCGAGCCGTGTACATGTATTCCGGCATGATCGACGTTGCTATGTTGGCCGACAGTAATTCCTACTACAATGCCGTAAACACCATCTGGGATAACATGATCAACCGGAAGCTGTATGTTACCGGCGGCGTAGGCAGTGGGGAGACATCGGAGGGCTTTGGCGGGGACTACTCGCTGCCCAACGACGCTTACTGCGAGTCTTGCTCCGGTTGTGGGCATCTCTATTTGCAATACAAGATGATGCTGGCCTACCAGGATGCACGATACGCAGACCTAGCCGAATTGACTTTCTTTAACGCCATCCTGGGAGATCTGGATCTTTCTGCCAGGAATTACTGCTATACCAATCCCCTGGATCAGGACTGGTCTCGTTACAACTGGCACAGCTGCCCATGCTGTGTCGGCAATATTCCGCGGACGCTGCTGTCTTTTCCGACGTGGATGTATGCAACAGATAACGGTGGGCTTTACATCAATATGTTCATCGGCAGCACGGTTTCGGTTCCTAATGTGGGGGGGACTACCTTAGAGGTAGTGCAATCGACAAACTATCCCTGGGACGGGAATGTCTCTATCACAATCAATCCCGCGACATCAGCTAACTTTACCGTCCGCGTCCGCGCTCCCAACCGGGATGTGAGCGCCCTCTATACATATACTCCGGAGGCGAGCGGTTTCACATCTATCTCGGTTAATGGCTCGGCGATTACACCTGCAATGAACAAAGGCTATGCCGAAATTACGCGCGCCTGGGTGGCGGGCGACAGGATCGATATTGTCTTGCCAATGCCTATCCAGAGGGTGAATGCCATCGATAACGTTGCAGCGGATCGGGGCCGGGTAGCGCTGCAAAGAGGACCGCTCATCTACAATATCGAGAGTGTCGACCAGAATGTTGGGTTGACCCTTGACTCCAATGCTCCTCTGAGCGTGCAGTGGAATGGGAGTCTGCTCAATGGGGTGAACACCATCAATGGCAATTTCAACAATGGTGCGGCTCTGACAGCCATCCCGAACTATGCCCGTAACAACCGCGGCGGCCGTTCGATTGTATGGATGCTTGAGCGAAAAGTCGCCGGTACGCCAACTGCCACAGCGACTACCCCCCCACCTCAGACTGATCCTGTCACGTGGTACAGGTTCGACGAGAGCAGCGGCACAACTGCCGCCGATGCTTCCGGCAGCGGCAGGAACGCCACGTTGGTCAACGGTCCTACCTGGGTGAGCGGCGCCATCAACAACGCGGTCAACCTGGACGGTTCCAACGACTACATCAGCATACCCGGCGGCATCGTCAGCGGTCTGGGCGACTTCTCCATCGCTACCTGGGTGCGGCTGGACTCCATCAGCAGCTGGTCGCGCGTCTTCGACTTTGGCACCGGCACCAGCGTGAAT
>JAFGMS010000056.1 GCA_016927375.1 Anaerolineae bacterium | reverse complement strand
GATATGGGTGATGCAAAGCATCACTTGTCACCCGTACTTGCCGGATTTTAATCCGGCGACACGCTCAAGATGCCAGGATCTATTGGGGTGATAACACTCGCAGATTAAAATCTGCGCTTTACCGGTTACGGATGAATATCGACGGATGGATAACCATCCGTAACCGGCGTCGATGTAGAGCATTTGTCCAATGTGACATTGTCAAGATGATGCGTTTTAGTTTACAGTTCGCATTCAAAAGCTAACAGCTAAAAGCCAATAGCTGAGAAATGAGCAGTTACCTCCAATCTTCCACGCTTTGTAGGGAATTCGTAATGTCTTTTTGCTAAACTCTATAGGGGTTGCAGACCATGCTTTAAGTTAGCATCATGCTGAGCCCTTCGTAACAACAGCGTACTCCCGAGATGCCTTAGCACTTGGCACTCAGCACTTGGAACTACTTTACCGGAGCTTACGATGAAGCGAAATTCCTATAAATCGGTACCCATACAATCTTCCGAGATTACCCCGGAAAACATATATATGAACCGGCGATTGTTTATGAAAGCTGCGGGGACTGCCGGCCTCAGCACGCTGCTGGCAGCCTGTGGCGTACAGCCTTCTGACACTTCAGAGACCCCGTCTGTAACGGAAATCCCGGCTACAGGCCTGGAAGCCGGCGCAGCCACAGACGAGCTTGGCGATCCGCTCACTTCCTACAAGGATGTAACTAACTACAACAACTTCTACGAGTTCACCACCAGCAAGACCGATGTTGCTTCATTGTCGAAGGATTTTGTATCTTCTCCTTGGACAATAGAGATAGGGGGTTTGGTAAACAATCCTAAAACCTATGGCGTCGATGACCTGCTGACGAGATTCACCCAGGAAGAACGCATCTACCGCCTGCGCTGTGTTGAAGCCTGGTCGATGGTCATACCATGGACCGGCTTCGAGCTGGCTGCCCTTCTTGACGAGGTCGAGCCGTTGGCCAGCGCCAAGTATGTGGCTTTTACCTCACTGCTCGATCCTGATCAGATGCCCGGCCAGAATAGTGCCTTTTATCCCTGGCCTTACACCGAAGGCCTGCGCCTCGACGAGGCCTATCATGACCTCACCATTCTGGCTACCGGCCTTTATGGCAAGCCCATGCCTGCCCCGAACGGCGCACCGATCCGCCTGGTAGTGCCCTGGAAATATGGCTTCAAGAGCATCAAGTCGATTGTCAAGATCGGGCTGACCGATACTCAGCCTGCCACCCTGTGGAACACGATCTCTCCTCGCGAATATGGCTTTTACTCGAACGTCAATCCGGAAGTCAATCACCCGCGCTGGTCGCAGGCCACCGAGCGACGCATCGGCGAGACCGGACGCCGCGAGACACTGATGTTCAACGGCTACACCGAAGAGGTGGCCGATTTGTATGCTGGAATGAGCCTGACGAGCAACTATTAGGTGCTTATGCTAATGAGTGAACATGACCAACGGTAAAATCACCAGGAACGCCCGATGTCACGTAAATGGTTTGTTGATTTCCAAATAAGCAATTTCTCTCTGCTGCAGTGGTTTGTCCATGCCGGCGTGTGGCTGTCTGTAATCTGGTTGATCATCGACGCTGCCACAGGCAACCTGACGGCTAATCCCGTCCAGGCAGCCACGCAGCGCGCAGGTAAGAGCGCATTGATTTTGTTAGTCCTGTCCCTGGCCTGTACGCCGCTCAGCAGCATTCTAGGTTGGAAGCAGTTCAGCCGCGTGCGACGCGCTCTGGGCCTGTATGCCTTCTTGTATGCTGCTGGGCACTTCATCCTGTTTAGCGGCGTAGATTACGGCTTCAATCTTAAGTTCATCTGGAACGACGCAGCAAACAAACCCTACATTTGGGTGGGGCTGGTAGCCCTGTCGATCTTGCTGGTCCTGGCAGTCACATCGTTCCGGTGGTGGATGCGGCGCCTGGGCAAAGCCTGGAAAAGCCTACATCGATTGGTTTACCTGGCGGCCCCACTGGTCATTCTGCATTATGCCTGGGCCAGGAAGGGCAATCTGTTTACCCTGAGCGGTGATATGGTTCAGCCTTTGCTGTTTGGCATTTTGCTCATTCTCCTGCTTGTCGGCCGGATCCCATCAGTGAGCAAAGCTGCCGCAGGATGGGTGTCCAGGCTGCGCGCTGCCCTTCCCAGCAGTCCCTGATGTTATTACGCTGACCGCTGAATGCTTGTGATACGGGAAACACCTACTACCTACATCCGTTTGTATGTCCTATGATCAAGATAATAAAGTAGCTCCTTTTCTTTCATTCGCCGGATGGTATGGCTCTGATTGGATTACAGGGAGAGTTTTGCGCAGCAATGGTCATTTTTTGTCACATGACCGGCAAGGAGTTTTTTAGTGGATTTCGAAGTCGAATCCCCCTACCTACGGGCTCTACGTAACCGGATCAGCCTGAAGCGTACGCCCTTCAGTGATCGTGGATCACGTCTGTTGATCTACGACTCGGGGAATGGTAATGGTTTATTTGTCAGACTGGCGGAACGCCTTACCGGTATCGAGCCGGGCCTGGAAGCTTATCTCAAGCGCCCTCCATTTATCGAGGCATTATGGCTTATTGATGATGAGGGCAACTATCTGGACTATGAAATGGTTGCCTACCCACATGCCGTCTTCTTCAAGACCAGGTTGGGTACCTTTGGCTTGACTTTTCAGGACAGCCAGACGTTCACGATTGGCTTGCCGCGTGATGTAAAAGCCGGCGTGTGTTTCATTGTTGCACCTCATGCCGTGCGCCGGACCGAAGATGGGGGTGACATCCGGGCGGTTCGCAATGTCAGCTATAGAACGAACGCTAAAACGCTAGATAACTCAGTATCACATAATCCCCGAGGCTATAAAGTAAAATTCCTTGTCGAGAGCGATGGAGACACGGCCATCGCAGTGGGCATTCGCGATGATACTCATCATTCCAATCAGGTGGTGTCATTCCATGAGGCATTGGCCGCCGCCGAGCAGCGCTGGCATCGCTGGTTCATGCAGGCACCAACGGTGGATATCAGTTATCGTAAACAGTATCTGCATGCATGGTGGATCATGGGGGCGAACCTCGTGCAGCCCATGGGGCTGCTTTCTCATGAGGCAATGATGCCTTCCAAAGGCAATTACGTGGGGGTGTGGCAGTGGGATGCCTATTTCCATGCCCTGGCTTATCGCTATGTGGATGCCGAGCTGGCCGAAAACCAGTTCCGCATCATGCTTGCTCACCAGCTTGACGACGGCATGATCCCCGATGCGATCTATGATGAGGGCGTGGTGGCCGAGATGGATAGGCCCGTCCGCGCGGAGGTTACCAAGCCCCCCATTGCGGCCTGGGCTGCACTTAAGCTTCACCATACCAATCCAAACCCGATCTTCCTTAGGGAGATATATGGCCCGTTAGTGCGCTGGAACTCGTGGTGGTTTGGCATGAACGACGATGATGCCGACGGGCTGGCTCAGTATAACCACCCCTACTCGTCCGGCATGGACAACAATCCTCTGTGGGACGACGGTATGCCCATCGAGTCGCCTGAGCTAAACACATATCTCTGTCTCCAGCAGCAGGCTCTGGGAGAGATAGCGGATGTGCTTGGTATGCCTTCAGATGCCAAGATGTGGCGGCGCCGGGCTAAGTCAATGACGCAGCGCATCGTCGAGCACTTCTATGATGATAAGGCCGGTGTGTTTTGGGCTACACGGAAGCATGTGCCGGTCAAAATCCTGACACCGCTTAGTCTGTATCCGTTGATGACAGGCTACCTGGATCCGGCGGTCACGCGGCGTCTGGTCGATCACTTGAACGATCCGAAGTTGTTCAAGACCCAATATCCTATCCCTACCGTGGCCATCAATGAGCCAAAATATAATCCGGAGGTGATGTGGCGCGGCCCAACCTGGATCAATATCAACTATTTGTTCATCGATGGTCTGCTGCGAGCAGGGTATGAGGATACAGCCCGCGAGCTGCGCGATCGGACCCTGGAGCTGATCCTGTCACACGATGACATCTACGAGTATTACCATCCGGAGACGGGAGAGCCTTCGCCGACTGCCGCGCCACTGTTTGGCTGGTCGGCCGCCATATTTATCGATCTTGCCATCCATGCCAGCCAGGGCAGAATCATTTAGCGCATGGGGGCGCTGGTAAACGGTAACCAAGATTCAGTTAAACACAACGGTGTGGCCGCCGCGAATAAACTTCGCGGCTATTTTCTCACAAAACCGGACGTGTGTTGCAGTCTACCTGCTGAATTTATGAGTTGCTTGACAATGTCACATTGGACAAATGCTCTACATCGATGCTGGTTGCTCTACATCGACGCTGGTTACGGATGGTTATCCATCCGTCGATATTCATCCGTAACCGGTAAAGTGCAGATTTTAATCTGCGAGTGTTATCACCCCAATAGATCCTGGCATCTTG
>JAFGMS010000455.1 GCA_016927375.1 Anaerolineae bacterium | reverse complement strand
GAGTAACGAGTGCCGAGCAACGAGTTAAAAGCTTTGTACTTTGTCTGTGCCTGCTGCTATCACAAACCTCAATATAACTCGGCCTTCGCCACTTCTTTCATTCCCGCGAAGCGGGAATCCATACGCCACAATCACTTACAAACTGCTGCTATTTCCATTCCCATTGGTGAGTCTTGGCTCATGAGCCACTCCCAAAAGACAGCAATGGCGACAGGCCAAGCCACGGCTTTGATGTTAAATTCCAAATATCAAATGTCAAATATCAAATCCAGAAGACCCCGTCGATGGGATCAGCCGCTCGCGGACGATCTCGTTGAGTTGGGCCAATCCTCTATTACTATAAAACCAAATGTCAATATTCTATTTGCTTGATAGACGTGTCTTCAAGGCGTTCTATTACGTAGAACGAGAGATGCTCAAGGCCGTGCCTCGCTATCACGCCGGAAATATCTATAATGAGAAAGGTACTCTTGATGTCTTCAGTAGGGAAGGAGAAATAGCCGAAGATGAAAGGCCGATCCATTCTGGAAGTCGTGCTGGTCTTTGCCGGGCTGGCGGTCTTCGCACGCTGGCGCTGACTTACTTCTGTTAGAAGATGGGAAAGATACGGGCAGTCATCGATGTGCCGATGCATCCGAGAAAGTAAACACAGCGTCACCTTTAAGGTGGCATTTTGTTATATTAAGCGTATACTGGTGGCGGATAGAGAGCAGCAGGAGAGGTTCTCTTCTACATTCCACCACCAAGACAGGAGACTACCATCGTGCTTACTCAATCCCCAGTTCGCTCCTTCGATCCCATTACTATGGTGCGCCTGGTCAGCCGGACGTTCGCCCTTTCTATTGAGCCACTCCCGGCTCTGTTACGAGATACCACCACTGTTGCTTACCTGATGTTTCGTGTCGCTGATTTCTTAGAAGACAATACAGTGATGGTGCCGCAGCGTAAGGTTGAATTATTGAACTTGTGGATCAACATGTTAGGCGGCGAGGCTGGACCAGAGGCGTTGGCTGAGCATCTCGCCGATATCGATCCCGGCGATCCGGAGGCTGCGGTTGCCAAACAGGCGAGCAAGGTGCTGGCCTATCTACAAAGACTGCCGCCAGAGCTTCAGGAGTTCATTATTGCTGAGGCGCGCGAATCGGCAGCGGGGATGGCGCGTTGGCAGGCTCGCGGTCCGGTGGTTGTTGATGAAGATGACCTCGACGATTATATGTTCGAGGTAGCCGGGAGAGTTGGGCATTTATTGACCCATATTTTTGCCTACTACTTCAGGCCGATAAAGGAGCTTAAGGAGGAACTGCTGCCGCTGGCTTGCGAGTTTGGGTTGGCACTTCAGACGGTCAATATTATTCGGGGCTTGAATAAGGATTATGAACGTGGCTGGATCTATGTGCCGCAAAGCTTTTGCACTGAGGTGGGATTAAATCCACCCGACTTATTTAAGCCGGAGAACCTGGAAGTAGCGATGAAGGTTGTGAATACATTAGCGGATAAGGCTGAACGCCATTTGCACAATGGGCTGGCTTATGTCCAGAAGATCCCTCGCCGTTATCACCGGCTGCGGGTAGCGACTATGTGGCCACTTTTCTTTGCTGTGCGCACTCTGGCAGTCAGTCGTAGCAACCAGCGTGTGCTGGTGGGGGAAGCCAAAATTACCCGGGATGATGTGAAGTCGATCATGTCAGATACATGGCGGATGGGCTGGTCCAATCACTGGTTAGAGAGTTATTACGAGCGATTGCGAGCGCTATAGGTTGGGGTACCAATGAGAGAACAGCGCCGGGCTAATAACGCCCGGCGTTTGATTATGGGGCACTGGAGATGGCTGGAGAAGCGGTAGAAAATGGACATCAGCATCTCATTTCTGGCTCGGAATGTATCCCTATCAATACCACTTTCACTTTGTAGAAAAAGTCACATATAATAAAGGTGAGGAGGAAACCTATTCCAGCACAGTCGGACGTAGGTGATTTTTCATCAAAGATGCATTTCAACGTCTGGCTGCTTAAGTGTTTCGTGGCGTATTCTGCCCAACAAAATCTACCGATAGCTGTAGATTTTCTTACGTTGCGGGACACCAGGTGAGGCTCTAGGGGACAACCATGGGATATACGTTGATTGTCGATGATGAGCCGGAGATTGCGCGGCTGATCGCTATCACGCTATCCGGTATCGAAATTCCAACAAAAATCGCCTATGATGGTGAAGAGGCGATGGCGCTTATCAGACAGGAGTTGCCGGACCTCGTCCTGCTTGATTTGATGATGCCGCGTATGTCAGGTTTCCAGTTATTCGCCTATCTCAAGAATACGTCTGAGACCTCTCATATTCCAGTTATTGTCGTTTCAGCTTACACAGATCGGGACGATCATGCTGGGCTTCGCGGGGCTGCTCGGGTCATGTCTAAAGGTAGTTTTGGAGCAGCCGACATCAGGGAAGCGGTCATGTCAGTGCTGGGGTTGACCTGATCTCTCTTGCTTTTGGTGTCATATGATGTCGAGGGATGGCGTTTCCAGAGGGGTGTCGGCTATATATGAGTGACAGTCTGTCTCACCAAGAATTCCAATCGTTATTACGGCAAGCAGTTGGCGAGCTGCCACCGGATATCGATCTGGAATTCCGTAAGATGTTTGGGGGAACAGCAGCCTACGTGCGAGGGCGTGTTTTTGCTATCCGATCAACACCTGGGTTGGCACTTAAGCTGGAAGAAACAGATCAGAAAGCGTTGCTTCATGAGCCTGGTGCTGCCTATCTCCAGCACGATCCTGACAGGCCTGTGAGCAAACAATACATTGTCGTGCCACCCCACATCCGAGAGAACCAAAAGATGCTGAAGGAGTGGGTCAAGAGAAGTGTTGATTATGCCAAGACGCTGCCGCTGCCTAAAAAACGACGTAGAATGTGATAGGCAGTGATAGGAAAACCCAATACGGCTCATCCAGAGCTACTCAGTTCACACTTGCTGTATGTTCGTTCGCGGTATCAAAGGGGAGCTTTCTACAGTAAATGAGGCTTCCTGTCTCCGGAGATCTTTCGCAAGGTCTGGTCTAGACAGGCCCATAACTCGCCACCTTCATCATGGTTGAAGCGTAAGCACCACCCATGAACAGCGCTCAGCGCCACAACCTCGATTAGCTCATCCTGACATTTCTCTACTTTAATGACAAAAGCAATCGACAGTGACTTAGGAAGGCCGATGCTGGCCGTTGACACACGTGTTGTCAGGTTGGCTGAAGCCGGGAATAGGAACTGAGTCAGATAGAACCACAAAACGCGGGCAGCACCTGCTGTGATCGGGATGCTCTTTTGCTCCATCTTTGACGAGCGAAACTTAAGGAGATACACATCAGCCACATAAGGGTCTTTCTCAAAAGCCAGGTTTGTCACCAGTCCCAGTTGGTCAAATTCTTGTCCCAACATTATCCATATTCCTTTTACTAAGCTGTACTCAGAACGCCTGGCGAACATGATACGGACAATCCGGTGCAGTTGGGCCTAGATAGGTATGAGAGTTAAGATGCCCTTCTAGCCCAACTGTATAAAGTACTTTGCGTTGCACCTCTCGACTGGATACAGATTTCCGCCGATGTGTACTAGGTTGCCGCTTCGGGTACGTCGAGCCCACAGTGCCGCCAGTGCATATATCATCATTTTCCATTATAGGGAAACTGGTAGGGGGGATAAATGGGGAAAGACCCTATTAGGAAGCGGATTTCCACCTTTCCAATAGGAGATCTAAGCTCTTAAATGACGCGATGTCATCCACAGGAATTTCATTCGGCGCAAAGAAAGCCACCTCGCTGGCATCGTCTTGTGCAGAAGGCTCGCCACCTATAATCTCACCTTCAAACAGGATCACGATGCTGGCTTTAGCTCCTGTGGACGTGTCGCGGCCAAGTACATCGATCACGCGTGTGATGCGTACCTCTAATCCGGTTTCTTCGAGTACTTCGCGGGCGGCAGCTTCGTAGGGGGCTTCGTCGTAATCGATATAGCCGGCGGGCAGCGCCCACTTGCCCTTTTCGGGATTAACAGCGCGCCGTATCATTAAAAGGCAATTGTCCTGTACGGCAAAAACAACTGCCGCTACCACCGGATCGTAGAAATGGATAAAGTGGCACTGCTCGCAGGTACGGCGCATTTTACCATACTTCAACTTGTCCTTTAAGGGATGCCCGCAGTGAGGGCAGAAATTCATCTCTGAGGGGGAAGGCATCGCGATTAGTTACGCCGGCGTTTGATGGTTATAGCGACCACGATAAGCAGGCTGGCCAGGATGAGGATCCCAATCAACGGGATAGCCCATTTTGCCGAGAGATCAAAAACCTGGCTCCTATCCCTGGCCGTAGTGGCAGTGGCAGTGGCCTCAATCATTGTATAGGCTTTGGGTTCGGTTAACTCAGCCGGCGGCAGGGAAGCAGCGGAATCGCCTTCACCACTGCGCTCTTCCTCGTCAGCTTGCCGGGGTTCGGCTGCGGCAGCTTCTGTGGTGGGGGTTTTCGCCTCTGCTGCTGCCAGCTCCACTTGCTCCTCTCCTGCGGAAACATCGGTTCCCCCAGGCCCCATACCACCAACCATCCCGTTGGCTCTCTCGGTAGCCTGTATATCGTCGGTCAGGCTGCTATCCATGCCGCCACCTGTTGCTGCCGCTGCTGTTGCCTGATGGGGAATATGGGTCCCAAAGGTTTCTGCCTCTTGGGCAGGCGCTTCGGTTGCCGGGGCAGGTTCCTCAGTGGGTTCCTCTGTCGCCTCCTCCACAGGCTCTTCCATGGGTTCCTCAGTAGATGCCGCTTCAAGCTGGGCCACCGAAGGAGCTGATGTTGCCGCTCCGCCAAATTCCATTCTGATAATCAGGACGCCGATGCACAGCATGACCAGAACGGTCACACCGGCTGTTGCCAGGGCAGGGATGCGCAGATTAGCCCACCAGCTTGATCGGGTAGGCTTACCATAAACATCTGGATCGAGTGTGAAGTTATGTGGAACAGGCACACGTTGGGCCATTCCCAACAATGCCGCTGTTGATCGCAGCGATTTCATCTCGGCTTGTAGTATCTCATCCTTCTCAAGGCGAGATTCAAAGTTCGCGCGCTCCCGGGCGGTGAGTTCATCGTCCAGGTAGGCGTTTAACAAGATCAGGTCTTGTTCATTTAACGGCGTGGTCAAGTTGAGCTACCCATTAAACACTACTATGATCTGCTTGCGTTCTGTTTGCCGACCTCATATGCCAAAGCATCTTTGTGGGTCAAATCATGGTCCTTCACTGGTAAGACGGTATGCGGCAGGCAAAAGTTCCTCAAATCCCTGCAGACAATCACGCATCCGGACCCGTGCTCGACTCAGACGTGATTTGACCGTACCCAACGCCACTCCAACGGCAGTGGCAATTTCCTCATAGCTGAACCCCTCGATATCAGAAAGAACGGCTGCTATACGCTGATCTTCCGGCAGGTCTTGCAAACAGGTCTGGATGGCCGTTTGCAGCTCCATGCGTTGGGTGTACTGTTCAGGAGTTTCACTATGAGCTATCAGATGAGGGTTCGGTGTTTCGTCTTCGACGTATAGTGCATCTAATGATGCCTGGGGATGCCGTTTCCTGCGACGTAGTTCATCGTAGCAGGCGTTGGTCACAATACGCGACAGCCATGCCCTGAACGATCCTCCCCGGAAGGTACGGATCGATCGGAAGGCAGCGATGAATGCCTCTTGCGTGGCATCCGATGCTGAATCTGCCTCGCCCATAATGCGATAGGCAATATTGTAGACCCGCTCCTGGTAATGCAGCACCAGTGTGTTGTAGGAGGTAATATCACCTTTTTGGGCATCTTTAATTAGTGCGGCTTCATCCATTTGCTTGTCGCTTGGCCTTGTGTAAGTTCCTACCCACTATGAGCCAAGTCGATTATACACGCGATAGATTCGTGAGCAAAAAATGTTGACGCTGAGGTCAGGTTGGCGTATACTCTCGGTGCAAAATGCAGAAGCCGGAGTGTTGAAACAGGCAGACAAGATCGACTCAAACTCGATTGCCCGTGAGGGCGTGTGGGTTCGAATCCCACCTCCGGCATCAAAGACCAGCGCTTATTCCCTGGTGTGTCATCATATGCGTAGCTGTTCAGCGATCAGATACTCAAGCAGTTAAGCTGTTGATCTGTAAATTCCCTGTATGTCTTATCCTTCTTCCTGGCTGCCTTCCGACAGACCCACAGAGATCCTATAGATTTGTGCCACGTACAGCGCGGTGGTGACCGTGCTGCCGTCGTAGACGTAAGTGGTCGTTGTCGTGCCGTCGCTGACGCTTACCAACCGGTTCTGGGCATCGAAGGTCTGGGCCCGGGTAACGCCGTTCTGGGTGCGGCTGATCATGTTGCCGTTGACAGCATAGCTGAACTTGTTGTCGTTGCTGCGCGTGGTCATGGCATGCAGGTAGCGGTCATCGACATCGCCAGTCGTACTGGTATTCGCGCATCTCCCGGCAGCCATCCCACCGCGAGCAGGTGCTGACCACCCGGTGCTCGCCCCTCGCCGAAGCCGGAGAGGGGGCCCACTGTCGTCTCTGATCGCTAGCGTGGTGGGGTGAGATCCATGCAGGGGTTCTCGTCGATCACCTCTTGGCTCGGACGAGCCGTATGTCGGCAGCACAGCCATGCCACGGTCGCAAACTCTTAGGGTCCGGCGTCGTTTACGCATGACTCAAGGAGAATGATAGGAGGACACTTGGATGACACCTGGAGCAGACCTGGTACGATACTCCTCAGCCGTCCGTTATCACTCCCTCCTATCCTCGTTTCTCTCGGATTTTCCTTCCCCGTTGCGACGGAGGAGGTGACCGGAGTTCGGAGGGGGTTTTGTCCAAGCGTCATCCAAGTGTCCTGTAACCATCCCCTAACCATCCTCCTTGATTTACGTATATTTTTGGCACAAACACGTGAAGGCGGCACCTTACTCAACTTCACCCTCCCAGCCCCATAGATGCCGAAATAGCCAGCGGTGGGGCCGGCCTCTCCCGCCCCCGCCGGCGCTGCGCCGCTCTGGGGCCGCCCATACCTCGCCGATCCTTTGCTTGGTCTCCCCCACGCCCGGCCTGCTGCCCCAACCGCATCGCTGCTCTTGGCTCAACGCGGAAAAGTGGGGAAATGTCATCCGAGTTTGCAAGAGGGCAAGTGAGGTATGCTAAGGCGGAATTCCGCAGGTTGGGTGGCAGCGCGGGCACGTCGATTTCTTGACTATTCTTCTCCTGCTCTGCCGGCCGACCGCCACCCAACATGTCCACCAACCCCACTTTTTGTCGTTGAGTCAAAAAACTCTGCGGGCTCGGCGCTCTCTGCGGTGAATCTATGGGCACATCCAAAAAGGCGAGACTACAGATGTGAAGCTCGACATACACAATGCCATTGGCATCTTTGGGCTTTTTCTTTGCCCCCTCGGTGTGATCATGATGACAGCTCACCGCTTCCAGATGCCGGGTTGCTTTGTCTTTCTTGCCCAGACTATCAGCGATGCTTGCCAGAACCTTTACCAAACCAACCGGGCAATTCCATCGACCATCGTCCGGAAGTCAGCCTCTCTTGGGGAAGAAGGCACCGGTTTGCTGACAATACTCGGCATAGGAGTCGCCGTAGCGCCAAAGTAAATCCTGCTCTTCGGCGAAACACATGATCAGAAAGATGGGGAAGTAAATCAGCGAGAATAGGGTCAGGAACGGTGAATGCAGCAGCAGCGCAATCACCAACCAGCCGAACACCTCGCCTGCTGCCTGCGGGTGGCGGATCTTCTTATAGATGCCGCCGTACATGGGGTTTTCCTTCCTGGGACGGATAGCTTCCTCGCCGGCATCACGCATGCCGATCACCATCAGCGTCATCGATGGGATGCCGATCACAGCAGCCGCAATCAACGAGACCCACCAGGGCCAGGGAAATTTATCCGGCAGCGGGGTGGGGAGGGGGTAAAAGTAGTAGATCACATAGTTGGCCACGATCACAAACTCGAAGACCATGGCAACAGCCCGCTCGTGCCCGCAGCGGATGTAGGCGTCGGGGCCGAGGACCTTTTCCCGCGTTGCAGGGCTGACGCTGAGGACATAGAAGTACAGGAATAGCAGAGAAGCAACAAGCATCACAGCAAAATTGACCCAGGCAATCATCTGTTGTGTCCTTTTTTGATCGAGGTTAGTTCCGGTTATTCGCTCATAAAGTCTTTGTAGGTCATCAGCAGCGGCAGAGCGACAGCTGCCAGCAGCGATGTGTTGAATATGGCATTGAAGACCACACCAGAGGCGAGCGAGATGATGGTATCCGGCACGTACCAGATCAGCACGCCCAGCAGGATGCAGGTCCAGGCCCATTTTTCGCGCCGCCGGAAGGGATAATGAGCCAGGAAGGCAAAGAATACCCCCCATCCTGCCATCGCTGCTCCGGTTACACCGTAAATCCAGCTCCGGAAGGCCAGCGCCTGCTCAGGGATGGGCTGGGCGTTCCAGAAGACCGGGTTGACCTGATTGTTGAGCAAATCGAATACCGCTGTGCTGCTCAGCAGCGACATCACCAAGCCGAAGATAATAATGACAATGCTCAATACAAGGAGCCATCGTTGCCAGAATATGAAACGTTTCATTGGCGTTTCTCCTTTGCCCAGGCTTCGGCAACAATGGGGTTGTGGGCGAAGAACTCATCTCTCACAGATTGCTCGACGTTGTTAAGCGGGCAGGCGAAGTTCATGCAGCGATTACACATGTGGGTGGCCATCAACATGCCCATCCCGGTGGTGGTGAAGGCAAAAACGGCCAGCAGCAGCCACTGAGCATCAATGAGAAAGAAGGCCAGCGGGTACCCGGCGATCAGGACCAGCCCGGCGAAGAAGACAATCCTTTCCCCCATCGACATCGGTCCAGGGCGATATTTCCACAGCTTAGGTGAGCCGTAATTGGCCCAGCATTTGAGCGAAGAAGTGCCCGGCTCAGCATAGTGTGGGCAGTGCGAGCACATCACCCGGATCTCGACCAGACCGAAGTAGCTCAATATCAGGGCCAGCCACGGGATGAGGTGCCAGGCGCTCACGCGAGCTATCCCAATCCCACCCAGGATGAAAGGAGGGAGGGCAATGAGTAGAAACCTCACCAGCTCCCGACCACCGAAATGGCATTGTAGGCGATCTTGTACAGGGCAATCGGTGCAGGTGCTTGCGGTACAGGTGAAGATAGGGTTGCTTGGGGAAAGGAACAGGTCAGACATCGTGGTCTCCAAACTCTCCTTCCAGAAACTCGGCTGCTCGTCGTGGCCCGTCCCATTGGGCGACGATCTCAGCAAATTTCTTGGCATTCTGTTTGGCTTTCTCATCATGATACAGCTTGTCTACAGCGGCCAGGAGCTTGTTTGCATCGGCTCTGCCTTTGGGAATGCGGATGGCGAAGCCTTTGCGCACCAGGCAGTTCAGGTTGGCATCTTGCTCGGGCTGCATGCCCACCCCGACCACCGGCTTGCCGGCCAGAGCAGCCGTCATCACCGTGCCGATGCCGCCGTGGATGACGGAAATATCGACCATAGGATTGACCTTGTGTGCCGGGAGCCAACTGGTGACGATGACGTTCTCAGGCAGGTGGACATCGAGCTTCTCGATATGTGCTTTCACCGGCGCAATGACTCGATAGGGCGCTCCGGCGAAGCCCTGCAAGAGGCGGGCGATGATCTCAGGCGTCCCCGAGCTGCCCATGGCGAAGTAGACGAGCGGCAGGTCGCGGGGAATGTTCTCGATTTCCGGTGGAATAGGGTAGTCCTCCCGCGCAATCAGCGGGCCGATGTAGTGATGGTCTGGCGGCAGCTGCGTCAGCCCTGAGAACTCGGGCGGCTCGGCCAGCAGTGTGTGGTTACCGCGCCAGAATTCGAACACGCTGGCGATAGGCCTCACACCGTAGCGTTTGCCCACCCGGTTGAGCGGGTTGAGCATCACCAGCCTGCCGAAAACCGCTGCTGCGCCCACGATAAGCCCGGAGAGCAGCGCTTTCAATGGCCTGGGCAGGTTGGGATCGATGAACCCCATCCCCGATTCGGGCAGCCAGGTCGATTGGATCACCCATACCAGCGGTACGCCGCTGATGCGCGTCGAGAGCGGCACGGTCAGGCTGAAGCCGGTGATGACCGCAGCCGGTTTCAGCCGCTCGTAGAGATCCAGCTCGCTGGTTACCCGGGCAGCAGCTTCGGCCTCGGTGAACATGACGCCCAGCTTCTCACCCTTATCTACCTTGTAAAGGTGCTCGATTTTCTCAGGCGTCAGGTGTGGCTCCAGCCGGTTGATGTTAAAGCCGGCTTTCTCGATCAGGTGCTCGAACTGGCCACCGTAGGTCAGGAAGTTGCAGGTGAATTTGTCCCTGCATGCTTTGGCAATCTCTAACATGCGGGTGGTCTCGGCTAGGTTGTAGGCGGCCGGGGCGAAAAGTAGGGTGCTCACGTTTTCTCCAATCCTTTGAGCGTTAGATCCAGGCTGGCGCGCAGCTGCTGCTCGACTGGCACCATGTCCGGTGCATATGCCCACAGCAAAAGCGTCCCTTCGAGCGCCGCTCCAATAGCCAGTGTGGCCTGCCGGGCATCACCAGCCGCGAACTCGCCGCTCTCTATCCCCTGCAGCACCACCGGCTCGATGATGCTGGTGAACCTTTGTAGATATTGCTGCATACTCTGGCGGACGCTTTTATTGCGAAATGCCAGTGCGTAGAACTCGAAAATAACCGGTCTCAGCGTGAGCATGGGGCGAAGATCCTGGATGAAAACATCCAGGAATTTCAGTAAACAGTCATGGGCCGGCAGATCGTCACAATTCAGCTTCTCCAGCTTTTGCAACTCGTGATCGAACAGCATGTCGGCTATCGCAGAGATGATGTCATCCTTGCTTTTGAAATACCAGTATAGAGCCCCTTTGCTCAACCCGGTTTCGGCGACGATGTCATCCATGCGGGCTTCGTGAATGCCACGGCGGGCAAAGACATTGATAGCCGCCTGAATGATCTGTTCCTTGCGCTCTTCGCTGACATCTGGTCTGGGTGTCATGGCCTGCCTGCCGATAGTAAACTGACTGGTCGGTCGGTTATATAGTAGCGAGAGCTGACTGATTTTGTCAAGATGCCGGACGGGGAGTGGGGTGGTAACCGCTGATCGTAAGCATTGAGAAGAAATACAGGCTCTCGCTCGCGCAGCGGTTGTGAGTTCCAACACTTACGATGTAGCAGCATCGCGATGCTTTCACCCATGGTCACCGGAAGTGAGCTCGTATCATCCGGGAGTATTTCTTGAGACATTTCCTGGTTGATCTTCGCTTCCCCATCCTTTGCTTTCCTCGTCCATTCACCAGACATCCTGATATCCATCCCTGGCAGAGAGCTATGTGCTATCAGTTGTTGGCCATAAGCCGGAAATCCAGGCGTGTGCCGCGCCTTGATTGTTAAACGCTGAGGGTGGAGCGCAACCGGTTTCTCGAAATCTATAGCTGTGTTATGCTTTGGCTTATCAAGTCGAAAGGGGTTACCTGCCATGCCAAATACACCGAATAAGTTCTCAACCAGTGCGGCGAAGACGCCTGAAAATGTCAGGCAGTTCATTATCACTCCTGCAGCCGGCAAGCGATTGATTGGCAAGGCCCTTGCCTCGCATCCGGTCGTGCAGATGGCCCTTCAGTCCCAAACAATTGTCATTATTGCTGGGACGACGAACGGTTATGTGGTGGAGGAGATCTTTGCAACACTCGATAGGAAGGGTGATTTTCCTCGCAGGCGTTTCTTCCGGGGCGTCACACTGCCACCTACACGGGCCACAACTGACACAGGGCGCATACCCGATGAGAGTGAGTTCCCCGGTGATGTGGTGCTGGAGCAGGGAGTGTGGCAAAAAGGCAAGACTGTTTTCGATGTGCTCGATGATCTGAAAGAGGGTGACCTCATACTGAAGGGGGCCAATGCGCTTGATCTGGCACAGAAAAGGGCGGCTGTTCTCGTCGGCCACCCGCAGGCCGGCACCATCGGCGCGGCATTGCAGGCGGTTGTAGGGCGGCGCGTACAGCTTATTGTGCCGGTTGGTGTAGAGAAACGTGTCCCAGGCACCCTTGATGATCTGGCCATGCTTCTCAATATGCCAGGAGCGCATGGTCTGCGGCTTTTCCCGGCGCCCGGCCTGGTGTTTACAGAAATCGACGCTGTTGAGTTGCTGACAGGGGCCAGGGCAGATATCATGGCCGCCGGTGGCATCTGCGGCGCTGAGGGCAGTGTGTGGCTGGCTGTGAGTGGTACCACGGAGCAGGTCGACAAGGCCAACCAGCTGCTTAAATCGGTAGGCTCCGAAACCTCATTTGAATTCTAGGGTGGGACCGTAGATGACAGGCTCGGCCTTGAAAAACTAT
>JAFGMS010000454.1 GCA_016927375.1 Anaerolineae bacterium | reverse complement strand
GATTAAAATCTGCACTTTACCGGTTACGGATGAATATCCGTAACCAGCGTCGATGTAGAGCATTTGTCCAATGTGACATTGTCAAGGAACTCATCACTAAAGATTGTCTTTAAGGGAGCAAAAAAGTGAGCAAACGACGAGGGGCAGGTAGAATGAAGATGCCGGGGCGCCAGGGTGGTGCCGGGGGTCTGGGGAACCTGATGCAGCAGGCGCAGAAAATGCAGGCCGATATGGCCAAGGCGCAAGAGGAATTGGCCGATGAGACCGTCGAGGTGACGGCCGGCGGCGGCATGGTCACCATCGTGATCACCGGCCAGCAGCAGGTGCGGTCGATCACGCTCAAGCCCGAGGTGGTCGATCCGGATGACATCGATATGCTGCAAGATGTATTGGTCGCCGCGGTCAATCAGGCCATTGAGCAATCACAGGCGATGGCTGCCAGTCGCCTGGAAGGGCTCACCGGTGGGCTGAACCTGCCAGGTTTTCCGGGATTTTAGCCGGCGATGCCCGGTGCGATCCCTGCGTCGGTAACGCGCCTGATAGACGAGTTCTCTCGTCTGCCCGGTATTGGCCCTAAGACGGCAGCCCGGCTGACGTATTATCTGCTGCGCACGCCAGATGAAAATGCGCTTGCTTTGGCGGAGGCACTGCGTGACCTAAAGGCTACCACTCGCTACTGCTCATCTTGCTACAATATCACCGAGCAAGACCCCTGCCCGATTTGCTCCGACGAGAAGCGGGATCACGAGATGATCTGTGTGGTAGAAGAACCCCTGGATGTGGTTGCCTTCGAGCGCACACAAAACTATCGGGGGGTATACCATGTGCTGCATGGGGCAATCAACCCCATCGAGGGAGTAGGCCCCGATCAGCTGCGCATCAAAGAGTTGGTGGCTCGGGTCAGTCAGGGGGCCGTCCGCGAAGTGATTATGGCAACCAACGTCGGTCTGGAAGGTGATGCCACAGCCATGTACATCCACCGGCAGCTGAATGGTTTGGTCCGGCTGACACGGCTGGCACGCGGTCTGCCGGTCGGCGCTGATCTTGAGTACGCCGACAGCATCACACTGTCCGGCGCCCTGGAGGGCCGCCAGGAAATGCATGAGTGAGTTGTCGATTAGATGCTCGACGGTTGAAAGAAACGAGTGTTCGAACAATCGTTGTAACTACTCAGCTTTTAGCTTTTCAGGCTGCGACTTGCGATCTCAGGCCGTGAACTCATCACGTCTTCTGTTTTACCTGTTTACCCATTTACCTTTTGTGCATCACTTATGGCCACTGTAGAGAGCATCAGATAGCTGAGTAGTTACCAATCGTTAACCAAACAAACACACGCCCCTCGACCTTCGAGGGGCTTTTTTGATACCCTGCGATTGATGCGTTAATTTTTCATAAGATTATCCAACAGTGGGTAAACCCTACTGGCAGGTTTGTTTTGAGTAAGGTACGATCAACTTGGTGATTTGTGACAATTCATTCGTGTTTATTAGCTAAAGCTATACGGTAGTATACTGACAGATGATTACTATTGTTGAATGTTTGTTTATTGGTTCCTGTTATGTCACACATGGAGGGCTGAGACGTGCCCGATAATAAGATGCAGCGCTTCACTCAACGAGCCCGGCGTGTGTTGAGTATGGCGCAAGAAGAAGCAGAACGACTGCAGCACAACTACATCGGCACCGAGCATCTGCTCTTGGGATTGATGCGCGAAGGGGGAGGCGTGGCCGGACGCGCACTCCGTGAGCTTGGCCTGGAGATCAAACAGGTCGAGGAGCTGGTCGAACGCAAGACGCATTCTGAGAAGCGCACTACTTTTACCAAGCTGGATCTATCACCCGGCACCAAGAAAGTCCTTGAGCTGGCGGTGGATGAAGCCCGGCGCTTAGGGCACCATTACATTGGCACAGAGCACCTCCTGTTGGCTCTGGTAAGCCACAATGAAGGTGTAGCCATAGATGTGTTGGGAGCACTCAAAGTATCCCCGGATCAAATTCGCAAGCAGACCAACCGCATTTTGCAGGATAATCCATCCGCGCCACGTCCGTCGACTTCCTCGCGGGCCTCATCTTCTTCTTCGAAGCGCGAGGCTGCGTCTACTGGCCCATCCAGCCAGAAGACGCCGTTGGTCGATCAACTGGCAACCGACCTGACCAATCTGGCGGAAGAGGAGAAGCTCGATCCGGTCATCGGCCGTGAAATGGAAATCGAGCGTGTCATCCAGATCTTGAGCCGCCGCACCAAGAATAACCCCGCTCTGATCGGCGAGCCGGGCGTCGGCAAGACGGCCATCGTCGAAGGGCTGGCCCAACGTATTGTGAAGGGGGAGACCCCCGGGCCATTGCTCGGCAAGCGGGTTCTCCAACTTGATGTCGGTTCGCTGGTTGCCGGGACGATGTATCGCGGCCAGTTCGAGGAGCGTCTCAAGCGCGTCATCGATGAGCTGAAGGCCTCTAACAGCATCCTGTTCATCGACGAGGTCCATATGCTTGTCGGCGCAGGCTCGGCAGGCAGCTCCGTCGATGCGGCCAATATCCTCAAGCCTGCACTGGCCCGCGGAGAGCTGCAGTGCATCGGCGCAACTACTTTCGATGAGTATCGCCGTCATATCGAGTCTGACGCAGCGCTGGAGCGGCGCTTCCAACCCATCGTTGTTGAAGAGCCGACAGTCGAAGAGACCATCGAGATCCTGCGGGGCATTCGCGAGCCTTACGAGCAGCATCATGCTTTGAAGATTTCCGATGAGGCTCTCGATGCGGCGGCCCACCTTTCAGCTCGTTATGTCCCTGATCGCTTCTTGCCTGACAAGGCCATCGACCTGGTCGATGAAAGTGCCTCGCGCGTGCGGATGTACAAGTCACCCGAGGCCATCCGGGTGCGTAGAGCACAAGAAGAGCTTGACGAAGTCAAGGCCAGGCTCGATGAGGAAGAGGCGCAGCAGGCAGAAGGAAGAGAAACATCCCTCCAGCGGGTTCAGGAACTGGAGGAACAGCTCGAATCTGTGCGCCAGCACTGGAATGAAGCCGGCGAAGCGGAAGTCACAGCCGAAGATATCGCTGAGGTGGTATCGATGTGGACGGGTATCCCGGTCAAACGGATTGCCGGAGAAGAAAGCGCCCGCCTGCTCGAGATGGAAAGTGCCCTTCATAAGCGTATCGTTGGCCAGGACGAGGCCATCACAGCCATCAGCAAGGCTGTGCGCCGTGCGAGGGCCGGCCTCAAGGACCCTCGACGCCCTGTTGGCTCCTTCATTTTCCTGGGCCCAACCGGTGTCGGGAAGACCGAGCTGACCAAGACCCTGGCTGAATTCCTTTTTGGCAGCGAAGATGCGCTGGTTCAGCTCGATATGAGCGAGTTCATGGAGCGTCACAGCGTGGCTCGACTGGTTGGCGCGCCTCCCGGCTACGTGGGCTATGACGATGCAGGCCAGCTCACCGAGTCAATCCGCCGCCGCCCGTACTCGATCGTTGTCTTTGATGAGATCGAGAAAGCGCACCCTGAGGCCTTCAACATGCTGCTGCAGATCATGGAAGAAGGACATCTCTCGGATGCACGGGGCCGGATGGTGGACTTCAGGAATGCCATCATTGTCATGACCAGCAACGTCGGCGCTGATATCATTCGCCGCGGCGAGCAATTGGGGTTTAACATTCCCATTGAGCAAGATGAAACCGAGGCCGCCGAATACGAAGAGATGCGCAAGAAGCTCATGGAACAGCTCCGGCGTGCCTTCCGGCCTGAGTTCTTGAACCGTGTAGACGCCACCATCGTGTTCCGCTCCTTGACCAAGGCTGAGATAACACAGATCGTCGACTTGCTAATCGCCGATGTTGCCGAACGCCTTACCGAGCACAACGTCCAGCTCAAGCTGACACAGGCCGCCGTCGAGTATTTGGCCAATGAGGGCTACGATCCGGAGTATGGCGCCCGGCCTTTGCGCCGCGTGATCCAGAACCAGGTAGAGGACGCTCTCTCGGACGGCATCCTGGGTGGGCGGTTCGAGCCGGGTCACGTCATTCTAATCGACTATGTGGATGATGAGCTGACACTCACACAGACAGAGGAGTATGAGGAACCCGAGCCTGAACCGCTCGCATCCTAGACTCTGATTGCAATGAATGAAAAGGCGAGGCCAGTAAACCGGCCTCGTTTTTGTTTGCGTGACAATCCCTTCAACGAGTAAGAAGGTACCGCAATGTCATTTGGGTGTGTTTCATCTCAGTTGAAGGGCCTCTCGGGAATTGCTGTAATGGGCCGTCCTATGTTACGGCCGGACTAACTGAACCTCTACAAAATCCTACCTGCAACCAGCTCATATCCTCATAGGAAACGGATCAAACCCGCATAGGAAACGCTTCGAATCCTGATAG
>JAFGMS010000453.1 GCA_016927375.1 Anaerolineae bacterium | reverse complement strand
GCAAAGCTTTTAACTCGTTGCTCGTAGCTATTTTCAAGGGAGTGGCTCATGAGTCAAAGCTCACCATAGGGGATAAAAATAGCAGCAGCTTGTAAATGATTGTGGCGTATGGATTCCTGCTTTCGCGGGAATGACAGAATTGGCGAAGGCCGGTTGCGCTGAGGCTTGTGATAGCAGTAGGCACATACAAAGCGCAAAGCTTTTAACTCGTTGCTCGTAGCTATTTTCAAAGGAGAAAACAATGGGTACGGAAACTGTGCTGTTTAAGAGCGAAGAAAGGATGACCATTCAAGACGTCTCTAACTTCCTCCGTGAGCTTGCAGACAAGCTGGCCCAGGGCCAGGTGATTCTGCGCCAGGGCACACAGGAGATTGAGATTTCGGTACCGGGACATGTTGAGCTTGAGCTGAAGGCCGAAGAAGAACTCAAGAAAGGCAAAACTCAGCAGAGTCTTGAGGTCGAGATTGCATGGTTCGAGGGTGACGATACTCAGGGCCCCGTAGAACTGGGCTAGCCTACCTCCAGGTCGACTTGTAAGCATTACACTAGAAGCCTCTGCAAACCATGATTTTGCCGAGAGACAGCTATATCATCAGGGTGAGATTCATTTCAATCCAGATCATCTTGCCACAGAAAGGCCATAGACAATGAACAGACGGTATGATATGCAGACACTTCGGGGTGATTTGTTGGGTGGTCTGATAGCCGGCATTGTCGCACTGCCATTGGCGCTTGCCTTTGGCGTACAGTCGGGTATGGGCGCGGCTGCCGGTCTTTATGGCGCCATTGCGGCAGGCATTTTGGCCGCGTTGTTGGGGGGGACGGCTACCCAGGTCACCGGGCCCACGGGGCCGATGACGGTTGTCTCAGCTTCGGTCGTCGCCATCGCTGTCGGACGCACGGGCAGCGTGGAAAGCGGGCTGGGAATCATCCTCCTCACCTTTTTTCTGGCCGGGGTATTCCAGGTTGTATTTGGCATTCTAGGTATTGCGAAGTACGTTAGATACTTTCCCTATCCGGTGATCTCCGGCTTTATGAGCGGTGTCGGGTTAATCATTGTTGTCCTGCAGATTTGGCCGTTCTTGGGCTCGGATTCCCCTAAATCAACCATCGAAGTATTCACACGCATCAATGAGCCCCTTGCAGCGATCAACTGGGCAGCAGTCGGTATAGGGATGTTAACTGTAATTGTTTTCTATCTGTTTCCACGCATCACGAAGGCCGTGCCGTCTGCGCTCGTTGCGCTGCTGGCTGGGACGCTCGCATCGCTGATGCTGAGGCTGGATGTGCCGGTCATCGGCGATATTCCCTCCGGTTTGCCTGCGGTGACGCTCAATGAGATGATCAGCGTTGCCCCGGCAGACTATCTTATCATCCTCGAGTTTGCCCTGGTTCTGGCGATGCTTGGCTCGATTGACTCGCTGCTGACGTCCGTTATCGCAGACAATATCACCAAGACCAAGCACAACAGCAACCGGGAGCTGATCGGTCAAGGCATCGGCAATATGGCAGCTGCGTTGATCGGCGGGATCCCAGGGGCAGGTGCTACCAAAGGCACAGTAGTGAACATCAATGCGGGTGGCAGAACACGGCTCTCCGGCGCATTGCACGGGCTGTTTCTGTTGATCGTTCTGCTCGGCGCCGGACAGTATGCTGCATTGGTGCCGCTCAGTGTGCTGGCCGGCATCCTGATCCCGATTGGCCTGGGAATCATCGACTATAAAGGGCTGCGTGACTTACGCCATGTTCCGCGGGCTGATGCAATCGTGTTGATCGTTGTGCTCTTCGTCACCATCTTCGGAAGCTTGCTTCAGGCTGTTGGCGTCGGCATTGTGCTTGCCAGCGTACTCTACATGAAGCAGTCAAGCGACCTGGCGGAAGCGGGCACGTCGGTCAATCCGCTCACGACAGCTACCGGTGAGGGTCTGCTCCTTGATCAAGCAGGGCAAGCCGAGGCAGTGAATGGCAAAGTCTACATCAAGCATCTATATGGGCCGATGTTCTTCGGTTTTACATCGCGGTTCCAGGAACTTATCCAGTCGCTGGAAAGCGACGCCAGAGTACTGATTATCCGTATGGATCGCGTGCCGTACATCGATCAATCAGGTCTCTATGCCATGGAAGAGGCTGTACTGGAATTGGAGCGCAAACAGGTTTCCGTGTTGTTGACCGGCGTCAATACCCAGCCGATGGACATGCTGCGTCGAATCGATATCGTACCTGCGCTCATTCCTGAAGAGCACATATTTGAAACGTTTGAAGACAGCATTACATGGGTCAAGGAATATCTGGCCGGCCGGGCCGGAGTAGTGAACGAAAGATAAAGGGGGAAGTGAAATGCTGACACAGACACAAGAAACCCAGGCTGCAATGACGCCGGCCGAGGCGTTATCTAGGCTCAAGGAAGGCAATGCGCGCTTTATTGCCAATAAGCAGATAGACCGCGATTTGTTGGAGCAAGTACGCATAACCGGTGCCGGTCAATATCCATTTGGAGTCGTGCTGGGGTGTGTCGACTCGCGAGTGTCGCCGGAACTGGTCTTCGACCAGGGCATAGGCGACATCTTCAGTATTCGCATCGCGGGTAACTTTGTCAACTCCGACATCTTGGGCAGCATGGAATTCGCCTGCAAGGTTGCCGGAGCCAAGGTGATCGTCGTCTTGGGGCATACAAAGTGCGGTGCGATTATGGGCGCCTGTGACGATGTGCAACTGGGAAACCTGACTGGGATGCTGAGCAAGCTGAAGCCGGCAGTCGAAGCGGTCTCCGCGCCGGCAGAAGCACGCAGCTCGAAAAACGCGGATTTCGTCCGGCACGTGACTGAGAAAAATGTAGCGCTGACAATTGAGGAGATCAAAAAGCAGAGCCCTGTTCTTAGTGAAATGCTTGAAAATGATGAGATCGTGATCGTTGGTGCTATGTATGACGTTGAAACCGGCGTGGTCAGCTTTCAATGAATGGAATGATCCACTGACGGCGAGATATAAGGAGCAGGTTGTATGTTTAAAAAGATCATGGTCGCTTTGGATGGTTCGTCCTTGGCAGAGCAAGTTATACCGAAAGCAGTCGAAGCAGCCGAGTTATGTCAAGCAGAGCTGATACTGTATCGTGCGGTATCTCCGTTGGCTAAGTCTTATCGTGGTAGATCAGCCCCTGCATCAGCTATCGAATCGACAGAGAGGCAGCTTCTTGCCATGGCCAAAACTTATCTTGAGGAAATCGCCTCCGGCATTCGCGAGAAAGGTGTCTCAGTGAATACCGTAACAGTATTGGGAACCCCTTACCAGGAGATTGTGGAGTATGCCGAGAAGAACGAGATCGACTTATTGATCATGAGCACCCGGGGCGAGACTGGTTTGACACGTTGGCTGCTGGGTAGTGTGACCGATCATGTCATCCGTGGCGTATCAATTCCTGTATGGATAATACCGCCCCATAATGCTTCTAAGCAGCCATAAAGCGTATCGTTTCTTGACCTCATAGCTGACCATAGGTGTCAACTTAAGCCCAATATCATCCTTTTCGCTACGGCTACTGTCATTCCCGCGAAAGCGGGAATGATATGCAGTTCGCGAGGCTGAAAGCGGATCATCGAGCAATACGAGGCTCTTAAGTTGACACTTCATAAGTGTCAACTTAAGGGCATGAAAAATGGATAAAGGGCCAAATCAGGCAAAAAGGGCTATCCTTTTCACTCCAATTCGCAGCT
>JAFGMS010000452.1 GCA_016927375.1 Anaerolineae bacterium | reverse complement strand
GGGGCAGTGTTGCATCCTTGTCTTCCAAACGCAGACGAAGATCCGCCGCGGGCTTGCGCAGGAGGGATGTGAAGCGACGGGGTTGGTTGGGAGAAAGTACAGATGACGCAAAGGAGAGACAGCGAAGCGCGCCTGGGGGGAATGCCGGGACATGAATGTAGAGGCCAGTGTCCTATTTAGCGGGGATCTGTATGCAACAGGTGTGAATACCCCCTTTCGTCGTCAGTTCCTGCTCATCGCATGAGCAGACACGAGGAAGGAAATCGACTAGGGGGCGCAGGTTTCTGAAGTACAATGGATTATCTGACGATCTTGCTTGCACGAGGGAAAAGTCGCATGCTCGAATTCGAGGATGATGAGGGTGGGGATGAGTACCCGGACAGTCTGGATACTATCTGGTCGCGTGCGATCTGCTGGCGGTCGTCAACTACAGCATGGCTTTGGTCATAATCGGCAGGTAGACATTGTAATAATCCAGAGACCATAGATCCCCACCAAATCGGCAATTTGGTATCGTAAAGACACCATCTCCCTGAGTGCTGGCCACTGCAGCAATCGCCCGTTCTAATTCACGATTGCTATTGTAGAAGCCGTATTTTGACAAATACCCATGTCTAGGTTCAAACTGAGCCAAGTTAGCTAGGGCAACCTGTATCGTTTGTGCCAACTCCTTGGAAGAGTTCCCCGATCTTAAACCGGTCTTTTCGCTAATGTACTTTGTTGTGCCACCCTTCAACGCTTCGAGAATGATAACAGGGCGATCAGCACATAGACACTCAGCGACAAACCGATTGGTTCCTTCCTCTAATGAAAGCAGAACTCCTAATCGGGCTTGGTTGATCAACTGATTAACTTCTGCTTTCGTATACTGCCCTAGAACTGAGGAACCGTCATCGTTCTCATGTGACAGATCCCGATTCTGTAGGATCTTTGCGTCCAACCGATAGACATTTGCAAGACGCCTGATACTATCTTCATATTCAAGTGCCTCTTCCATAGAACTCACGTGACCAGGTACACAGTAACTTCCCATCATCAGAATCCGAATGGGCAAGTTGTTATTTTGCAGTATGTGGGCAGCTTCCAGAAGCAACTCATGGTGTTTCAGCGGTGCCCACGAGCCAATATACACAATATCATATTTGGGCTCTCCCTGCATTGGATAGAACAACAGGGGATTGACAAAATCTCCACCATCACCAAGCGTGGAGTACGGTATCATCCCATATGGCGATGATAGGTACCCATTCACTAACCCTGGCGATGCAATCAGATGCACATCAGCTACCGAATTCTCTCCGAATCCATAACCTTGTACCGTATCAAGAATCAACCACTGGGCTTTCAGCACATCCAGAGGATAACTCAACAGCAAAAATTCGATCATCCCAGACGAGCACAGAATCACCCCACGGTCGACTCCCCGGTTCATGCAAACTGAAGGTTTGAGGACACTAAGCGGTAGACTTAGTCTTTGGTGGGCCCTTGCATGTAGGTATTCCAGGACTGTGTTCATCTTTATTTGCCATCATCCTCAACTAGTGCTGACAGCTGATTTTCGTCAAGGATATATCTGCATGATCTACACGCAGGCAGCTCTTTATAGTTCGCCACAGCGATCTTCTGTCGAATATGATTCATCCGATCGGAAAACCACAACTGAGTGAAACCGCCATCTGCGACATTCCCGATGTTATAGATACGGTTGTCAGGCAAACTGACATCATAAATCTCACAACATAGTTTCAAATTTCCGAGATAGTCAATTGCGGCAGACAAAAATGGCAAGAAGCATGGGATCTCCCGCGCTGAGTGGTCATTGAGTTCTTCCAACCGTACCGCGCCACCCCGATTATGGTAATGCCTGACCACCGGGGCCATGAAGTGAAAATTCACTGAGTCCACCAAAATGCGCGCCTGAAGGTGGTGATCCATAAAAACATCCGACTCCGAGATCCGAACATCCAATGCTCTCTCTAGATAACTAATGATCCGCTCTGGCTGCGGTTCCTCAAATGCCTCATTGGCAGGTGGGTACAAACTGACACGGATATTGTCGACACCTAGAGCAGCCAATTTTTCAAATGTTTCTCTATCAAGAAAATCACCATTGGTGAAGATCGCAAGCCGCGCGTGTTCGAGTGCTTTTCTGGCCTGCGCGACCTTTACAAAAAGCAGCGGATCAATCAACGGTTCATTGTAATTATGGAAAGCAAAATGTCCAGAATACTGAACCTCGCATAGATCATCTAGAATGGCATCCCAGGTAGAATCTGCCATAAACTTGTGCTCTCTGCCCCTTTTACTCCACCCATTTGGGCACCAAGGACATACTCTGTTGCAATAGGTACCGATCTCCACTTCTATGAAGTTCGGCAACGTGATTTTGTATTTAGTCCTTCCTGTGTCTATGTTCATCAAGTGACCAATGCGCGACAAATGGGTTTAGGACTACCCTAGATAGCAAATCCGTCATACACCGAGGATGTGGTTGTTCCAGAAAGTGGTTCCCTCAATCCATCCGATAGGTCAGATTACGCTAAAACCCTCCGCTTACTAGCACTCACACGTTGCTGGTAATGAAATGCATGTTGCAAACAGGATGAGGCATTGAGCAGTCATATAGCTGTCTTCCCCGCGACCGAAATGGCTTTGGCTGTCTAGAAATAAGAGTCTTGAGCTACTCCTTTTGCAGTGAAGATCTTTATGGTACGAACTTCCGTGTCCGTTCCTCTGAGACGCAATCGCCGCCCACTTACCCTCGTTACATTTTGGGGGAGTGGCGCTAAAGTCACCCGACTGTTGGACCAGCATACTAACCATGTGCCAAAGCCCTAATCTACAGGCCCCAAACTATTGAGGATTTGACCTACTCTTGCTACCCATTGCTCAACAGTCACCTTCTCGATAGTCAACTTAGCATTGTTCATTTTCTGCCGCCTAACACTGTCTGACGCAAAGGCGAGGGCCAGAAACGCACGAGTAAGGTCCTCAGATTGGCCACTGACAAAATCGAAAGCACTGTCGCCAAGAAAGGCTGAGATACCAGTAGTGTTGGATGTTACAATAGCGCCATTACCGAGATTGGAGAGAGCATATTCAAGTGCCGTTATGGGCATACCATCATATCGAGATCCCACTACTATTGCATCACTGTACTTGTAAAGTATTTTCAGCTCATGCCGATCAAATCGGCGGTAGCTGACACTGATATTCTCGCCAAATGGTGATTGACTAATAGCGTCACGAATGCACCTTTCCTCATCAATATATACCTTCGAATCTTTGCGGTGTTGCGACGCAATTATCAACAGATGCGAAGAGATATCCGAACCTTTCAATCTCAGATAAGATTCAAATCCTCTTACAACAAGGGGAATGTTCTTGACAAAATCTAGTCGACTCACGCTCAGGAAATACTTACAGTCGCTAGAATACTCGACACCGAAATCATGGCGAAGACAGTCTGAATAGTCATCTACCGAGATGCCTTCTGTGTCAAGAAATGTGCGATCTGGGCCGCTAACCAATGCCACCAGCTTGCAGGTCACGGGTCTATCTGGAAAGTAGTACTGGAGAGCTGTCAGAAAGTTCTTCATGTAGTGCTCAGTATAGAAGAATATTAGATCACACCGGGACAGGGAATCGACTATATCTCGGTGGATCGCGCTCTGCTGCATGGTATCGAGAAACGGCAGAAACCAGAAAAACACTTTCTGACACTGCCAGTCAACCAGCGACGGTATTCGGAATAGGTGATAGTCGCAAAGAAGCAAGCGCGATGGAGAGTACGGACGCAAAGCATTCATTACTAAATCGCACACTCGGATATAGTCATCATAATTCGACAACGCAATTGCCTGCTTGTGGCATCTTAGGAGAATTGGGTACAAATACTGCGAGATAAACCAATGATAGTAGCCCTCATACAACTGGTCATCTACAAACAACACCTCAAGTTTGTCACCGAATGCAGAAAAGACTGGGGCCGAATCGAGATTTGCTGGACATAGGCAGAGCCAGCGGTCGCAAAGATGTGTCGCTAGTGCGCGATAAGCATCACTCGTACCACCCTGGGAATAATGGACAGCCCCACCTCCTGTAATGAAATCAGGTCCCCTATTTGATATCAAGATTGAGCGTACTGAACTCATGATGACTCCACATTCTAAAGCCATTCTGATAGAGATAGTTCCTCACTGAAGGAACAAATCGCTCTTGGAATTGCGATCTGTAGTGTCTGCAGAGATGAAAATGGCGTTCTATCGCATTGTGACCGGAGTAGACCATCTGACTGTTCATCCCCCTAATGAAAGCGGCGCCACTCTGGTGGTTGTATCTCACACTATCCGCAGCGTAGGGCAGATCAGCATAATACACCAATACAGTGTCAAGTTGCCCACAGGCCAGACGGACATTCACATGGTCGACATTCGATCCAAAAGCTACTGGCGATAGGACTATACTCGATGGCTCGATCACACGAGCGAGAGAGTCAGCCAGTTTTGATATGAGGTCTCTATCTGCAACAAGATCATCATCAAGTTCGGAACGAAGGTTATCTATTGTGTAGCCTCGCAATAGCGCCTCGGGGAAATCCAGATTACAGATGGAGTCTATGCCAAGCATACGTACAGCGAAATCGTCCTCAGCTTTGCGAATTTGGGTTGCCTCGTGGATGGGCATCTTTTTGCCATATACCAATGTAGATAGAGAAAACACATTTATAATCTGCAATTCACCATACTGTCGGAACTGCTGCAAGTATGCACCGAGCGAGAAAACGGCATCGTCGATGTGCGGCGAGATAACATTGATTAGTGCCATGGCGCTACCATAGGCTTGCACAGACAGTTTGCCGAATCACATCTTCATCTTCCAATACGAGCTTCATCAACTTATTACACCTTTCAAGAAGGGTTTCCCTATCGATGCTCTCCTTGACTGCCCAAGCGAATCCCAGAATACCATCACCTCGGAACTCCATACTGGGAAACTGGTGATACATCATGGTTCGAAGTTTTGCGGCCTGATCGATAAGGCTTAGAGTCTTAGTAGGATTGTCTAGAATCTCACTAGCCGCCCACTTAACCAACTTACGCGCATTAAGAGCCATCAAGAATGGGGTCAACGGTGGCACATTTATGCATAAGCCTGACGATAGTGTGATAGTAGCATCCAAGAGTGCTGCCTCAGTGACAATGAAAGAGTGGTTGTTACTATTGAGAGCAGTCTCTCCAATTATTGTCATTCCTAGTTCATTAGTCACACATTCCGGCTCGCAAGGAGCGCGAGTGATTCGAGACAGCCGACGATCTCGATAGCGAATAGCATCAAGAGCCACATCAACTGATGAATCCACTATTACCAAGACATCGATATCGTCAAAATGATCATCTTGACCATACAGATAACTGCCATAGACTCCTATACCCAATATGGGTACCCGAATACCAAGAATATCTTCGAGAGCAGAAGCAATGACGAGACGTAACAGAGCATGATCTAAACATCTGTATCTAAACCATGCTTTACTGAATTGTTGAGGATCGAGAAAGAACCAGTTCTGTTTAGCGATCTCGTTACAATCTCTGAGTCCATTAATTCCCCAGTTCGGCAAACAGTCAAAGCTAAGGTTCATCACGCGATCATGGAGTTCTCGGACAAAATCAGGATCAGAACTGTCAGGCTGGTAGGAATTCAGCAAATTGCGATGATTAGGCGCTTCGAGTAGGAGGGTCTTGGCAAAGTTGTCAATCTCGTAGTACGTTGCAGACATGGCAATTCCTCTACTTGAAGGGCATCCGATCACTCGGCAAACGCCACGCCTTTGCGTCGATGAGCACTTGATTCCCCAGTGCCTCGAAATGATGTAAGCCCTGGTTATATGGCCAAGCCTCACAACTTTGCCAAGCACCGATCTGCCTCTCAGCATACTGAGAAAGGCTTATTCTGGTAATCTCAAAGAAAAGCAATCCTCCTCCATAGGTTCGAGTGCTGTCCTGCACTGGTCGGATAAGCCGACCCGCGATATCGAGAATTCGGCCTGCCGACCGCGCTCTCAATGGCCGTTCAACTACCGGATTCTTCGGATGAGAGTGCCATGGCCCTTTCAGTACCTCCGCATAAAATAGATGGATTTCATCCGCTGGTTCTCTCCAGTGTTCTGCAAGACGGCCAACAAACATCCACCATAGACCATCCTTGAAAAAAACAGTCGGGTCAATTCCTGGAAACCCGGGTAGCAGCGGTTCATCCTCAATCCAGTTATACGGGAATTGCTCGGCGCGGTATAAAGCGACTCGGTTTGCTTGATGCTGCTCTGGAAGGCAGTACCACTTCTGCTCACATTGAAAGATGAAGGGATAGGACAAATGAAATGGTCGCTCTATGACTGGGCGAGGAGGCCCAAAGGATCGCAAATCGTCACTTTCTAGCAACGAGATTCGGCCCCGCAACAGGGAGTAATCCCACTCTTCACAAAAAAGATAATGTCGCCCGCTGTTCTCGACAGCGAATGGGTCGGCGAAGAATCGCCCTGATGGGGGCTCTATCCAGAGCGGTGATGGCTGGTATGACGGGTTGAGCAATGAATCAGGCGTTTCATCAACGATCCCTAGTACCCAATAATCCTCATAAACAGGCATAGTGTTTGAGATGTCTTGTATGTCTTGACAATGAATTACTACAATGACCTGATGTGCGATTTCACCGCCGCTGCCCACCATACTTTGAGGGCACGCATATGCTCGACAAAATAATACAATAGGAGATGCCTACCCACCTCATTGTTTACTTGTTCTAACAATTGTCTGTAGTGTTCTAAGCTATCAGTCTTCCTACACTCGATAGCACCACCTGCATAGTAATAGAACTCTTCTCGATTATGTCGCTCTAGGCTAGCATTGAGTTGGGATAGTCGTAGTAGCATATTTGCTGTACTGTCATAAACAATTGCTCGCTCCAGCGAATTGATATCTTCACTGTCAATACCAAGTTCCCAATACGAGTAATAAAGTGCCAGTCTAGCCTGCCACAATCCAGGATCCATCTCTAGCGATCTACGACACTCCGCAATAGCAGCGTCAACCGCTCCCGCTTGCCAGAACCAGCGGTACGCATGGTAATGATACCATGGATCATCGGAGGAATACTTTGATGCTAGATCAAGCAAATCGGAAATATCAGACGCCCGCCCGCGCAGTACTAAAGCGTTCCCTAGACGAATCAGAGCTACCTCATTACGATAGTTCAAGGCAGTCTGGTGACAGAACTGCATTTCTGCCTGTTCAGAATCGACCGGGTAGGGTGCGAAATCAGCTACCGACGTCCAACCATTCCCCCCATTTTTCCGAGAAACGTTCGCGCCTGTCTGAACTGTCGATGTTTGCTTCTGGAACTCATCCTGTGAACTCTTATCTTTGATACCAGCACTCGTCTGATCTCCAACCGCTGGTAGCTCAATATTGCACAGTGCATGGACATTACTCACAAGCTGTTTCCTTAGATTACTCGGCATTGGTATGTTTGCCCCGCAATGTGGCGGTGTAGTAGGCGCACTGGATACACGTGAGAGTTCATTCCAGATTGCATCAAGTTGTGCTTGAAGTTCAGGAGCAACCCGGGAAACATCAAACTCCGGAGCGGTATTGTCAGCCAAAGCGGGCTCTACAGATCTGATACCATTTCGATTAAGTTCCAATGCAAACGCGGTGTTTACTGCCGCAACAACATCCCACCCTTGCAGAATCGCTTCTTGGGATACCACAAGACACTCGCTGCGGTGCAAGTAGTAATAATCCAACAGCGCCTTGTTGTAGGCGAGCCACATGCGCATTGGCAGGCTAGGATCGTGAAAGAACACCAGATGCTGATAATCCGTAGGTGATTTCCAATAGCATAATGCCCTTGAATGGCGACGATACAATGATCGAGAACAGTGACTATAGTGGCGATAGATCATAAGGACCCGCATATTGCCAATGATTTCACGCCAGTCATCAAGAAGCAAAGATACGCGGGGATCCTTGAAACCCCAATTGGTCCCGCGAGCCGAATAGTCTTCTACGATCTGCCGCATACGTTGCTGATGAACCGCCGTTACGGCAAGCTCTACTTCACCGGTGTATTGCCAGCTACTCAAGCACTCCTTCAGAATCTGATCATGAAGTGCAACTATATGCTGGTCTTCGAAGTGTCCACGACGATTAGAGACGCTAGACGGTACTAGATGTTCACCAATATCGAGCCCCGCCTTGGCAAGTAACTGCATTGTCATCGAAGTACCGCTACGAGGACAGCCAGCAACAATGACACATTTTGGGCCGGATTCCGGCGCTGCAATATGCATGCCAAACATATGTTTTCCTGTCTGTAAAGAATGTCAGTTCTTAGGTAGCTATTGCGAGCATCACCCCACGGCTGGAGGTGGCAGTGTGATCACTCCAAACTTAGCTCCTAGATCTCTCCGGCAATATATGTAGGCAAACTATGATACAATTCCTTTGTTAATTCTGGAAACATAGGATAGTAGTTACCCATACTAACTATACACAGAATATGATGACATCAAAATGACCAGATCATTCAGTTTGGAGTGGGATTTTCTGGAGATTATTTGGCCAGCCCACTCCATGTTGGGCTTGATCTCTTAACTCGTCTGGCAGTATCTCTGCTTCCTTGGTCTTGGCGAAGGCATTGATGATAGGCTTCGATTTTGGCACGACAAACTCAGGGATGGCACAGTATGACGGTGAGAAGTTGAGAGTCCTCCCGCTAGGTGGGCTTCAGACAATCGATGAAAGTGTTATCAGAACCGCCCTGTATATCGATAAAGGTTTCGGTATTGCAGGGGGACAACTGGCGGTTGACCGCTACATAGGTGAAAACATGGGGCGGCCCATCTGCCTTAGAAAGGTGCATGTTGGGGAGATCGAACAGCTTTTTTCCGATGTCCCTTTCTTTATCAAGGATGTCTTCGCATATGTTGACATCTTCAGTCCAGGGCGTTTCTTCGAGTCATTCAAGGGCGCACTCCCAAGTAAATTGTATGCAGGCACAGTCGTTAACAACTTCTTCTTCTTGTTGGAAGATATCATCGCCACATATATGATCTATCTGAAGGAGCGAGCCGAAAAACTCGTTCAGCAGCCCCTGCCTCATGTTGTGCTGGGCCGCCCCGTTCATTTTGCTGGCGTAAATGAAGAGGAGGAGAGCGAGATTGCCCGACAGCGATTGGGGCAGGCGGCCCGATTGGCCGGGTTCGAGGAGATCTATTTCCAATATGAGCCGGTCGCGGCAGCTCTGAACTATGCACACCAGAATCGGGTGGAACAGACGATCTTTGTCTTCGATTTTGGCGGTGGCACGCTGGACACAACAGTGATGTCCATTCAAGGGGTTGACGAGTTCGAGATTCTGGGCCTGAACGGTATTGGAGTTGGAGGAGATACATTTGATCAGCGGATCCTGATGCACGTTCTGCCGCGCAATTTTGGCGCTGATGTAGCACTAGAACACGGTATCCCTATCACCTATTACAATGCATTAATGAGTATTCAACACACACTGGAACTTGCTCAACAGGATAAGCTCGATCGTCTTGCACAGGTCATTTCATATGCCCGTGATAAGCGGCCCTTCCAAGCATTTTTGGAATTTATCGAAAATAACTACATCTTAAGGGCGTTCAATGAAGCGCGCCGTGTCAAGCGGCTATTATCCTTTAGAGAGTCCGCAACATATGTCCTGCATGGCAAAGAACATTTACATATCACAGATACAATCACTCGTCATGAGTTTGAGGGATTGATTTCTAACGAGACACAGCTTGTGCGGAAGTGCATCGAAGATACACTTCTTATTGCTGGAGTACATGCTTCAAGCATCGATGCAGTGGTCTATACAGGAGGATCATCACAAGTTCCGATTTTTAAGCGATTGCTCGGAAGTATGTTTGGCACAGCGAAGTTAGTCCCGACCAGCACATTTAGCGGAGTTAGCTCGGGATTGGCGATCTCCTCCTATTTGCTCCAACAGGGTGTAATTGAACTCAATATGCTGGACTGGACCAAAGCACAGCCGAGCAACACAACGACCTCTCAGACGAGGGTGTCACATATTGATATCAATCAGATTCATGTTTATATCCAGGAGCAGCTTTCTTTGGAGAACACCGAGGATCAGCAGCTGCGGTTGCTGATCTTGAGTAGTCAGAAGGCTTATCTGGTTACTACAGAGTGGCAGGCAGCGGAGACAATTCTTCCCAAAGACAGTCTGCTCCCCGGGTCTAGAAATCATAGTAGGTCTATCCAGCCTTGTGTGGTAGCCCCGCATCAGGAACTGCTCTCTGCAAATACCCGAGGCGAATTTGACCTCCTTTCGGTGAGTGGGCTGATACTCGCGCAGAAGATCAATGAAGAGGCAGTGATGAGGTATCTCCGACTAGAGGATTTGGATGGAACCTGTTATATCACTCCTTGGCCAATGGATCCGTCCAGTGATTATTTGTTACATGTTACGAGTCAGGGCTATGTGAGAGCTATCCAGCAAGAGCATTTTGCCAATAAGTTGGGTCTTGAGAAACGAGTGACTCTCTCGTCCTATAGGAAGGGAATTACCAGCTATCTGGTGCCCTCTAATTTAACTGGCACCTTGATAATGATTACTAGCCAGGGTCGCTATATTACCTTCCCAGCGAATATTGTGGACAAGGCGCAACTTACAATGGGCCTGACTGTACCAGAGGGAGATAGGTTGATCTGCTGTCTCCCATTCCAAGAGCCAACCCTGCTTTTGGCCCTGACCACTGAGGCAGAGGCAGTTCTGATCCCAACCGATCTCCTGCTCCAATCATCGAAAATGGGAGGGCAAGGACACAAGTTGATTACTAGGATAGCTCCCCTGGCGCTAGTTATGATTACCCCTTCCCCTGAAGCGGCATTATATGGTATCACGGCGGATAAAGAAGTTATCCGACTCGATCTAAGTGGGGTTGCTGCAACGGCTCGTTTGCCGATACACCAGAAGGATCTGATCCAGCTTTTGGAGCCTGGAAAAACTATGTGCGCTGTTGTTAAGTTGTAGACATCAAGAGTTTCAGAAGAGCCACGGGATACCCTGGCCGCTCACTCTGCCTCAGGGAGATTCTGCTGGTTCTAACAGATTGTGTTGATTTTGGTCCCCTCCTGCCTCCCCCATTTTCCTTTGTTAGAAAATGGGGGAGAAGTCGCCGTTGTGCCCCTCCCCTAATTGCCATGCTATTTGGAATTTGGGGGAGGTTAGGGAGAGGCTAGACCCTGCCGATCACATACCTACACAAAGCGTTAGGAACAGGGATTTTGATTGATGGTTGGCAGGCGCTGAGCTTTCATGAATCCCATCAGATCGAAAAGGCTCAACAATGCAAACGAGTTAGCTTTGTGTTTCTTCACGCGGCTCCGCCGCCAGTCCACCCAGCATCCGATTCAGCTTTGCCCCGTATTTTGCCTCGATGTCCACATCTGCTGGGGCAGTTGTTTTACTTGCTACTGGTCTCCCCGCCAGCGCTCTAGCCAATTCCTCGGCCACCACTCGCCGCATCTCCTCGATGTCCACCGGCTCCCAGCGAGCTGGCTGCCTGAGCCCGGCCCGCAGCGTGTCGCGGATCAGCGCGCTGCGGCTGCCAGGTGGCACGCTGCCCAACCAGGCTATCAAGTCAGCATCACGCTCAATGTCCAGCCTCACAGTCAGTCGATAAGTGCTTCGGCGCTTCATTGTTCTCTCCTTTTATCTGACCTAGTCAGACAAAACCGGCATCATCTTGTTGGATCTTGTCAGACCTAGTCAGACTGGTCTGACCTAGTCTGACAAGATTTGCATTTCCTGTCTGACCTAGTCAGACAGCTTACTGTTTTTCAGGCTCCGCCCCACTGACGGAGACCATACCGCAGGAACCCCGCCGCGTTGGCCATCGCCGCATTGGGGGCATAGATGGCCTGTACGAAGCACGGCTCCAGCCAGGGCTTGAGGGCCAGCGACCCGCCCCCGGCCAGCACCAGTGCACTCAGTGTGCTGACATTCCACAGTGTCCGCGCCTGCGCCTCGATGGATCGGGCAATCGGGTCGAGCCGCTCGCTGGCCAGCCCGTTTAGCTTCTCCTTCTTCCCGTCGATGACCAGCCAGCCGCGCCGCAGGGCCTGCTCCAGCTCATAGGGCTCGTAGCTCACCCGGTAGTCATCCTGCAGCACTTTGCGCACCATCTCGATAGCGGTGGCCACCCCTACCTCGATGGAGCTGGAGCGTGCCTCGATGTATTCCAACCCCTCGACCAGGATCAGGTCGGTGGTAAAAGTCCCAATATCCAGCACACCAACCCGCCCCTCGATCAGATCCAGGGCTGAGGTGATCATCATCCCTCGCTCGTCGAGGATCAGCGTGAGCAGTGCGCCGAAGGGCTGGGGCACCACCAGTACGTCCTCCACCTCGACGGTCAGGCTGCGGCCATCCAACAGGATGCTGTGCCTGCCCATCAGGTGCTGCTGGAGCTGGTGCGCGTCGCGGTAGTAGGCCACCGGCAAACCCGTTACCAGCCGCACTTTGGCCCAATCAGCGCCCGGCAGCAGCATGGCGAAGGCGGCGTCGGCCAGGTGGGTGGTGATCGGATCGGTCACCCGGTTGCGGTCGCGCGGGCTGCGCACTGCGCCGGGGCGTCCCTGCTTACTGGCCAGCTCGCCGATAAACAGCGGCCCTTCCTGCGGGTCGTGCAGCGTCAGGCCGTTGGCTGCCACTTGCACGCCCAGGTCGGCCTGGAAGCGGATGAACTCGGCCGGCGCCACCCGCGATTCGAAGCATACCTGCCTGCCGTTGTCGGCCACCGCTTTCGTGAGCCCATACCCCAAATCCAAGCCAATGGTGATGATGTCTGTATTCTTCATGATGTGTCTCCCTTTGTTTATAGTTGTGTCAGTTCTGTATGACACACCGACTCTACTGACACCGACGACTCGAGTCGTCGGTGTCGGTGAGTCGGTACTGTCAGTCTCCAACGACTCGTGATGGTTGGGCATACCCTTCGGCCCCATCGATGATGGTCTCGACCAGCAGCCCGGCCTTGACCAGGTCCTGTGCAATCTGGCGTGCATCCTTGGCTTTCAGATTGAGTCTGCGATAGACCCCCCGCAAAGAAGCCCCACCCGGTCCGGCTTTCCGGAAGGCTTCCAGCAGCTTGTCCTGTGCTCTGAACTCCTGCCGTGCCGACCCGCTTCGGTCGAGGTGGTCGAGCAGATGGTGAGCACTCATACGCCAGTGCTCGGCGACCAGCTCTGCAGTCTGCCAGTTCTCCGGCGTTATGGTTGGTGCAGGTGTGTCCGACTTCATCCAATCCAGCGCAGCCAGGATCATCGAGAGCTTCACTGCTTGCACGTGCATCCGGCCGTAGACACCCTTCAGCCGATCATCGAGCGGCGTCTCGTGGTGAGGGTCGCACAGCCTGCGCAGCCGATTGCTGTAGGCCTGCACCTCGTCCCAGCAGTGCGTCTCGACCTGCAGGGCGGCGGGTGGCTCCCAATCATCGCCAGACTGCTGGGGCATCGGCAGCCGCTCGTAGAGCGCCTTCAGTCCGGCGACCACAGCCTTCGGCACCGGCTCGTGGGCCTTGAGCGCCGGGCGCTCGGCATAGTCGGGTTCGGGCGTCAGCAGCAAGAAGCGCGGCAAGAGACCATTCTGCCAGTCGGCGTCGGTCACAGCGGTCGCCAGCCCTGCCGGGGTGGTCACGCCCAGGATCGACAGCGCCGCATCCTTGACGATGGTCAGCCCGGTCTGGGTATCTTTGTCGGAGTAGTCGGGGCAGTCGTACAGCTCCATGATCAGGTCTTTCATGCCGTACATGTAGTCTCGCCGGCTGAATGCCCCGAACAAGCCGGCCACTTCGTCCTTGAACAACCCGCGCTGCGCGGCGAACGAGCGTGCCCTGGAGAGCAGCTCTTGCTGCTGGTAGGTCAGCTCCTTGTAGTTGGTGGGCAGCCTGCCGGCCAGCATGTCCTGGAAGCGCTCCGGCGAGCCGGGGGTAGGCATCAGCATGTGAGGGATGGCCTGGCGGATGGCACTCTCGGCCAGCTTGTAGGCTGTCGTCTTGCGGTAGAAGGTGGTATCGGCCACCAGCATCATGTAGAGATTGCTGTAGAGCTTCACGCCCCAGGGCGCCTCGACATACAACCTGCGGGCGATGGCCACCGCCAGCAGCCAGATGCCTGCCGCCTGGTGGAAAGCCACCGGCGTCTGGTTGCCCACCTTCGATGCCCAGGCTGTGTACTGGCTGAGCCAGTCGGGCAGGGCGATCCCCGACAGCGGCGGCAGGTTATTGGGCAAAGGGGAAGGGGGAGGCTGGCTGGCCGGTCTGGCATGGTCGATGCTCAAAACCATCTCTGGCTTCTTGATCAGCCCGCCATGCTCACGCGGGTCGATGCTCAACCGCTCACACAGATCCTTGGCCAGGATCGTCCCGCACCTGTAACAGTAGCCATACCCTGTTGCAGTGCTAAACCCAAACGACGGATGCTTGTCGCCATTGCTGTGCCGCTCCGGGTAGACGCACGAGCAGTTGATCCACTCGCCGCGCTCCTTGTGCCGGAACTGCCGCAGCCTTTCGGCGATAGCTCCGACCAGCTCAGGATTGATGGTGCTGTTGGTGGGCGGGAGATGTTTGGGAGGCTGCCAGCCCTCGTCCGGCTGGCGTGGCTTGAAGGCCTCAATCCACGCCACCAGCTCACCCAGGTCGGGCACCCGCAAGATATCGAGGGCCTTTTCTACTTCGTAGGTCTTGCCCGTGATGGGATGCCTCGAAGGCGGAGCGGCCACGTAGCAGCCCTCAGCCCTCAGCTCGATGTGCCCGATGGGGGTATCGAGTGCGCGGGTGGTTGGTGGGAGGGTATCGGCGTATAGATAGACATGCTTGCCCTTACCGCTGCCGGTGGCCACCGTGTAGGACTGGGCCAGGTTGGGAAACACCGTAGCAAACGCCGCATATGCCCCCAGTCCATCGAAGTCCAGCACCACCAGGTTGTCTGACACTGCCCCGCACACCACGCCGATGTTCTTGAGCAGCTTCTTGTTCTGCCAGCGCCGGAGGTCATCCTCGCTGGGCTGCTTCGTCTGGTACAGCTTCCATGCCTTCAGGGCAGGGCGCTTGCCATTGAGTGGGATGACACACAGCCCGGCCTGATGGTAGGCTAACGCAGCCTGATCGGTATCAGTGATTGTTGAGGTCTGCATCTGTGATGCAGAAGTCATCGCACCAGGTGCGATCTGAGAATCCATCATTTGATGCTCTCCTATGTACTGTTATCAATACTTGTCTGAAAGGAGGGGAATGATGTATCCTCAGAGTACCAGTACCCGGGATACATCAATCCCACTATAAGCCGCCGATCTTGTACATCAGCGGCTTATTTGTTTCCAGTTCGCGCTCAGTGGCATCACCTCCTTCCCGAAAAGCAAAATGCCAGTACCCCGAACAGATCAGGCACTGGCATTGTCATGAATATTCAATTGGGCCGGCACACGCGGGCCAAAACGGGCGTCACCTGCTTTCACAACCTCTTGCAAGTAGGTTTCGATTGACTTGATCTTAATGAGCCATGAACGCCCAACGTGGATAGCTTCCAGCTTCCCGGCCAGGGCCAGCCGCCGGATATGCTGGATGTTGTAACCTGTCAGGTCTGCAGCAGCTTCTGCCGTTACACAGCCTTCCAGGATCACTCCGGGGTGATGCCGTGCTAAATCAAAAGGAACCATCTCGATTGACCTCCACTAACTCGTAGGGCAGCTCATCGAGTTTGTGACGCTGAGGAAAACTCAGCATCTCGATGAACTGTCCCACTTCACTAGTGGGCGGTTCGAGTAGGTTCCTGTGAGGCGGGGAGGACAGGATTCGAACCTGCGAAGGGCTTTAAGACCCTCAACCGCTTAGCAGGCGGCTCCAATCAACCACTCTGGCACCTCCCCGTGAGGACCAGCAGCGGAGCGAGAGGGATTCGAACCCCCGGTGACGACGTACGCCACAGCGGTTTTCAAGACCGCCGCCATAAACCACTCGGCCATCGCTCCAACAGCGCACATTGTACCATGCTGCCCCCAGCGGGGCAACCATTTTTGGCCGCCCTGCTTAAAGCTCGGTTTCCGGGCTGAGCTTGGCCAGCAAGGAAGCGATACGCTTCAGCTCCATCCACCACTGCTCCTTCGGACGCTGGCAGGATATGTCGACCATACGCTCGAAATCGCGCATATCGTGAAACTTGATCTGCCCGCTCTGAAGGCCAATAAAGGCGCTGTGATCGCTGCCTTTCTCACATTCCTCGATCAGAAACTCCAGACATAAGCGAGCCAGCCGGGTCGCCTGGATGCGATCGAACGGGGAAGGATCGCCACCCTGCTGAAGATGCCCCAATATAGCCGGACGCACGTCGAACACATCATGGCCCTCCTCCTCAAAAAGAGAGCACATGAATCCCGTCGTGTAGATAGGATTGGCGTATTCGTTGCGAATCATCAGTCCTAATCGCTTACCGGCCTCAAAGCCACGGGTCAATTTTTCAACATCCTTCTGCAAATCCTTGAGAGTGACACCTTCCTCATTCATATAGACACGTTCGGCGCCGGTTGCCAGACCGCTCATCAGGGCGAGGTAGCCGCACCAATGGCCCATCACCTCGACCACGAAGCAGCGCCGGGTGGCCACCGCCGACTGCTTGATCTTGTCCACGGCATCGACGATGCTGTTGAGGGCTGTATCGGCCCCTATGCTGAATTCTGAGCCGGGCAGGTTATTGTTGATCGAGGCAGGCAGGCAGACAATCGGGATGTTAAACGCAGGGAAATTGCCCCGGTTGGCAGTCATATTGTAGACTGCTTCATATCCTGACCAACCGCCAGCGACAAGCAGTGCATCGATTTCGTTATCCTCGATGAAGCGTGCGATGGCATACAGCCCGGAACCTGTCGGGACCAGGCGGCTGGTGCCCAGCTCAGAGCCGCCGCGCGACGCCCAGCCGGTCACGCTCATCCAGTTCATTTCCTCGACCTCATTTTCGGCCAGCCCCTCGAAGCCATTGCTGATCCCCAGCATGACATGGCCCATATCCAGGCCCAGGCGAACGGCAGCCTTAGAGACAGTATTCATTCCTGGGGAGGGCGCGCCTGCATCGAGAATAGCGATACGGAAACGTTTCCGGTCGTCTTCATGTGTATGGGGCAGAGCCCGCACCATTGTTTTCAGGGTTTGGAATGCGTCGGTGAAGCTGGCGCTACGCAGGCTCATGGCCTTCTCGTAGTCGCCGGCAGCTATCGCTTCCGCAACGGTCTGGGTCTTCTGCACACACTCCATCAAGGGTAGGTGCGTCATACGGTTGCTCTTCATGCCGATCACCACCGGCTCGTCCTCCGGTTTTGCGCTCAGCAGTGTGGTGACAGCCTCATAGCCAAGCAGAGTGGCCAAGGTGCGATCGTAGGCACTGGGACGTCCACCACGTTGGACATGCCCCAGCACGGTGACACGTACCTCTTCTCCCAGGCGCTCCTCAAGTGCCTGCTGGACCTGCGTGCTGCCAATCGGATTTCCATAACGGTCACGCGCGCCTTCGGCCAGGATGACGATGCTGTCACGCCGGCCCGCTTTGCGAGCTGCTCGTAGGCGCTCAGCCATCACCTCTTCCCAATTGTCCACATCAGGTGGCGATTCGGGAATCAGCACCCAATCTACGCCGCAGGCCAGGCCACTCATTAGGGCCAGATAGCCACAGTTACGTCCCATTACCTTGACCACGAATGTCCGCTGATGGCTGGCTGCTGTGCTGGTGATGGCATCCACCGCTTCGGTGATGCGGTGGAGGGCCGAGTCGGCCCCAATGGTCATATCGGTGCCATAAAAATCATTATCAATCGAGCCAACCAGGCCGACGATGGCCAGGTTGGGATAGTTGGTGGCCTCATCGGAACTGACCCGGCTGCACTCAGCCAGCTCGGCGACGAGCGAGGGCCACTCCTGGCGAAAGAGGTTGGCACCAGTCAGCGAGCCATCACCACCGATTACAACCAGGCCATCGATGCCTTCCTTGATCAGGTTGCAGGCAGCCTGCAGCCGGCCTTCACGCGTCATGAAGTCCTCGCTGCGCGCCGTGCCGATAATGGTGCCACCCATGTGCATCATCCCACCAACCGAGTCCCAATCCATCTTGCGGATGCGGTCGCCGCCATCCACCATGCCCTGGTAGCCCTCGTAAATCGCATAGGCTTCAGCGCCTCGATCCAGGGCGGTGCGCACGACTGCTCGAACAGCGGCATTCATACCTTGTGCATCACCACCGCTGGTAAGTACTGCAATTCTTTTAGTTGCCATTACTTTTTCCGTTCTCTTCCTCAGAAAGTGTTTCTCAGTAATTTGACAATGTCAAATTTAGTCACCTCTCGATGTTGCTATGCTCAAAGAGGCGCTCTTCGTTCCAGATCCGTCGATCCTTCGTTTTGAAGCACAAGGAGCCTCTCCTGCCCATTCCGGTTGCTCGGGAAAACTTGACATTGTCGAAGTAATCAGTTTTTAGTGAGCAGTGACATACTGCTGACCGTGATTACTGCTGTTCAACGGACTGATCTACATCTCAACCCGAATTGTACCGCGATTTCCACCATGATATTATACGGCGTTTGTTAAATGTGCTTTAACTTTCCTCTGGAAATCCGGCTTAACGCGGAATGGTGGAAAATGCGTGGTTCCAGATTCGTGCGGCACGATCGACTGATTCGTCCGGCACCATTGCTCAATCCATGCTTCGCGCCTCATTGGACAGCGTAGAGACACCGTTTATTCTCTATGTCATAGACCTTTCGGGTTTATGTCACGGGCCGCGAGTTGCGTTGGCATAGTGTTCCGACGTCGTGTATCTTACCAACTGAAGAG
>JAFGMS010000451.1 GCA_016927375.1 Anaerolineae bacterium | reverse complement strand
CTTGAGTAACCTCTCGATGTTGCTATGCTCAAAGAGGCGCTCTTCGTTCCAGATCCGTCGATCCTTCGTCGATCCTTCGTTCTGAAGACAAAGAGCCTCTCCTGCCCATTCTGGTTGCTCAGGAAAACCTGGCATTGTCAAAGTAATCAGTTTTTCAAATAACTCCCCCGCACATCACAGAGTCATCAACCATCCCGGTTCCTGCGAAACAAGAACTAATCACCAACACCTCATTACTAAAAACTGTAGCCTGTAAACTCTTCTGCTATAATTCCACCTGTCCTTACCCATAACACACTCACCGACCGGCTGCCATGCTCTCTTTTCTTAACTCCCATCCCTTGTTTTCTAACATGCCGCGCTGGGTGCGTTGGCTCAGCATCAGCCTTTTCATTCTGGCCGCCCTTGCCCTGTTAAGCCAACTGGTCGTCTATGCTCACTATGCTGCATCGCTGCTGCGCTTTCCGTTTGACTACGACCAGGGTGAAGGCTTCGAGCTGCACGATACCATGCTGCATTCGCAAGGGCAGTGGCCCTATCGTGACAGCCAGGTCTTTCCGTTTTACACCTCCATCTACCCGCCGCTCTACCACCTGATGGTCGTCCCACTGGTATGGCTATTCGGTCCTCACCTGTGGACGGGGCGATTGGTGGGCATCATCGCGTCGCTGGTGGCTGCCTCGGCGATTGGTTGGGGCGTGCATCGAGCCGCCAACAACCGCCTGATCGCCGCTTTTTCGGGCCTGACCTTCCTGGCGTCCAACTATACCTTTCACGTTGGGCCGCTGTTCCGCCAGCATATGACCATGGTGATGTTCGAGACGCTGGCCGTCGTGGCCCTGGCTCAGGCGCAAGTAGGCAAAGATAAGCCACTTAAACATCGATGGTTCTATGCCGGATTAGTGTTCTTGCTGGCCGCCGGTTTCACCAAGCAGCTGGCGCTGGCAACCGTTATCGCCGTCTTCTTGTTTTTGCTGGTGTGCGAGCCGCGCCGTGCGCTGCTGTCCGGGCTGGGCTTTGCGGTGGTGGCAGCCGGCCTGTTCTTGTGGATCAATCACGCTACCGGCTATAGCACGACCGTCCCTCCGCTCGACATCTTCCCCGGTCCGCTGGCGCCGCTCAACAAGATCACGACCGGCTGGTGGTTCATCAGCATCATCCGCGCCAACGTCAACGAATTTTTCATCGAGCAGGCCGTGGAGTTTTACCGGCAGTGGGGCAAGCTGCACCTGATCATCATTGTCATCGCCACCGCGCGGCTGATCTACGAGGTATACAGGAAGCGATCCTCGATATATGCTTTCTGGTTCGTGCTGGCTGTGGCCAATGGAATGCTCGCGGGCAAGTTTGGGGCAGGCGAGTCATATTTCATCACGGCGACTGCTGCGGCCTGCATCCTCTCCGGTATCGCTGTTGCACAGGTTTGGCAATATGCATCAAGGCGGGAACAGGGCTGGGCTGTCGCCGCCGGGGCATTGATCCCCCTGCTCTACATTGCCCAAACACGTCTTACATTGCATATGTACACCGAAGGGCCCTACGCGCTGCCGGCTCGCTTGCTTGGTGTGCAGAGCGAATCCGGCTATTATGATTCGCAGGGCTACACGCAGATAGGGCCGCGGCCTAAGTGGGCTGATCATGAAGCCGGGTGGGAGATCGTGGAGCTGGCCCGTGATGCAGATGAGCCGGTTTTCTCGGAGGAGGCGGCTTTCCTGATCTGCGCCGGCAAGCCGGTGGTGACCAACGCTTTCCCACAGTTGGTGATGTACCAGGCCGGGCTTTTTGACCCGGCTGAAGAGATACGCATGCTGGATGAGCAGGCCTTCGGGCTGGTCATCCTACGTGCACAGTTCTACCCACAGCCGGTGCTGGGTGCCCTCGGCTCAAACTATCAGCTCAAGACCACCATAATTATGAATGGTTTCATCTACCAGGTCCTCGAACCGAGGACGGAGGATGGGGATCAGGGGTTGGGGGATTAAACCGTAGTGCTGAGTAATGAGAGGGCAGTCATAGGGACGACTCGTGATTGGTCAGGATGCAGCATGAAAGAACGGCAGCGAGCTGCTATGCGCCATAGAGTGAGCGCAGCGAACGAGTTGTTTGCCATAAGCTATCAGCCATAAGCCCCAGGGGGTATACGTGCTTGCCAAAGTCAACAGCTGCGCGCTGGTCGGGTTGGAAGCTACATTGGTGGAGGTCGAGGTCTACTCCGCTCGAGGCATGCCTGCGATAACCGTTGTCGGTTTGCCTGATGCCGCCGTCAAGGAATCGCGGGAGCGGGTCTGGGCGGCGCTGCGTAACAGCGGCCTGACCTTCCCCGGCGGCCGCGTGACCATCAACCTGGCCCCTGCCGATTTGCGCAAGGAGGGTCCGTCCTACGATCTGCCCATCGCGCTGGGTGTGTTGGCAGCCAGCGGTCAAATCTCCGCCGATGTTCTGGAAGGCGCGCTCGCATTGGGCGAGCTCTCCCTCGACGGTAGTGTACGGCATGTCTGTGGTATCCTGCCGGCCGCGCACATGGCCCAATCGCTGGGACTGGAGCGCATGTTTGTTCCGTCAGTCAACGCCGCCGAGGCCGCGCTGGTCCCCAACATCGAGGTCATCCCCGTCGAGCACCTCATCCCCCTGGTCGAGCATCTGCTGGAGGTCGATGTCATCCCGGCCTTTGACCGCAGCAGCCAACAGGCGCCGCAAGACATACCCATAACTTCTCTGGCCGATTTTGCCGATGTGAAGGGGCAGGAGCATGTGAAAAGGGCCCTCGAGGTGGCGGCGGCAGGCGGTCACAATGTCGCCATGGTTGGGCCCCCAGGAGCCGGCAAGACACTGCTCTCACGTGCCATGGTAGAGATTTTGCCGCGCATGACGCTCGATGAGATGTTAGAGGTCACGCGCATCTACTCGGTAGCCAACTTGCTTAGCGATGGCACGCCACTGATCCACCAGCGACCCTTCCGGGCACCCCATCATACCATCAGTCACGCCGGGTTGGTGGGCGGCGGCTCGTGGCCGCGTCCGGGGGAGATCAGCCTGGCACATCGTGGGGTGCTCTTCCTGGACGAGCTGCCGGAGTTCGGCTACAAGCTGGAGGTGCTGCGCCAGCCCCTCGAAGACCGGCAGGTGACCATCAGCCGGGCCTCCGGGGCCATGACCTTCCCGGCCAACTTCATGCTGGTGGCGGCTGCTAATCCTTGTCCGTGCGGTTACTACGGCGATCCGGTCAAGCCCTGCACCTGCAGCCAATCGACCATCACCCGCTATCGCCAGCGCATCTCCGGCCCGCTGCTCGACCGCATCGATATTCATGTCGAGGTTCCGCGTGTGGACTTCGATAAGCTGACGGGCGATCAACGCGGGGAGCCGAGCGCGGCCGTCCGCGAGAGGGTACAAGCAGCTCGCGACCGGCAGACGGCGCGCTTTGCCAGCACACCGTTACTTTCCAACGCCGATATGGGCACGCGCGAGGTGCAGGAGATGATCAAGCTCGATGTGGAAGGGGATGCGCTGATCCGTTCGGCAATGCGGCAGCTGCAGCTCAGCGCGCGGGCCTACCACCGGGTGCTCAAACTCAGCCGCACCATCGCCGATCTGGAAGGCAGCGAGGCTGTTAAGGCTCATCACCTGGCAGAGGCGCTGCAGTACCGGGCTGAGGTGTGAACGGTGGATGTGAGGAATGGCACGGAACATCTCACCAGGGCCACTTGACCTTACCGTAGTCCACTGCGTTATCGTCTAGATCGAGGCCTTCGCCAATGTAGGAGCTGGTTGTCTGTGGGCTGGCATGCCCTAACATCGCCTGCACCTGCTCAATGCTGGCACCCCCATTACGGGCCAGCTTTGCCGCTGTTCGCCGCAGGTCATGCGGGCTGATACCATCACAATCTTCCAATGCTTCTTTGACATAGTATTCCACCAACCAGGCTACGGCATTCGGTGTTATGCGCTGTCCGTGCTGGACTCTGTCGCCCTTGCGGATGGCGACGAATACGGGCTCATCCTCAGCCATGTTAAGCCCGGCCTGTTCCGCATAGCTCACTATCCCTCGCCACAGAGGGGTCGGCAGCTTAACAGTCCTAACGCGTCCATGTTTGCCCTTCAGGTTCTTGATGACCTTATGACCATCCAACTCGGTGATGTGGGACCAGTTCAGACTGCATACCTCTGAGCGCCTGAGCCCACAGACGGCCAGAACCCCTAATATCGCCGTGTCTCTCCGACCCTTATGGGTATCCGTGCCGGGCTGGCCGATAAGGGCTTGCCGCTGTCTTTCGGTTAGACGGCTGCCCTGCACTTCCCCTCTCACCGATGGCGCTTTTACCAGGTCAAGCCTTGGCAGCTGTGATGCAAGGTGACCGGTGATGTCGAGCGCTGCCATGGTCTTAATCAAGCCCTTGATGGTGTTCACATGCTGCTGTACTGTCCGGGACGATAATCCCTCGTTTTGCAGATGGGCTACGTAGTTCTTAAGCTGAGCGATGAACGGCGCAGGTTCCTGCTGTTCTCGCCAGCTTACAAAGCGAGCTATCCGGTCATCGTAGGCCCTCTGTGTGTTAGGTGACATCCCGGCCAGATAGGTTGCTCGGGCTTGTTCGAGCGCGCTGCTGTTATGCGGTACGATTTTTCTGTCCATAATCGGTCTTTCGTGGTTACTGTTTATATTTAGTAATATCACCAGTAAAATTATATCACAAAACAGGGCCTAACCTGGAAGGCTGTTGGGGGCGGTGGGGTCGGACGAGGCTACTCAAAGGGAGGAGGAGGTTCTGCCGGTTGTATGAGGCGAACCATTCATGCGTGCGGTGCGCATCACCTCTTTTTGCTGAAAGCCGATGAGGGCTGGAAAGATAAGCAGATCATAGAGGCGCTGAACACCAGTAGTTCAATGGCAGAATGGGCGCGAAAAAGGTTTGTGGAGGGCGGATTGGAAAAAGCGTTGAATGATGATCCACATCCAGGAGCAAGGCGGAAGCTGGATGGACGAAGAGAAGCCCACTTGATAGCCATAATCTGTAGTCGGCCGCCCGATGACCAAGAGTATTGGGCACTGCGGGCGTTGGCGGGCCGATTGGTAAAATTGGGAGTGGTGGAGGGTGTCTCCCGTGAAGCAGTGCGGCAGGTGTTAGAAAAAACACCTTGAAGCCCTGGCAGGAAGAAATGTGGTGTTTGCCCACTGCCAGTGCCGAGTTTGTAGCTGCCATGGAGCGTATTCTAGATCTCTATGAAATACCCTATGACCCAAAGCACCCAAAAGTATGCTTTGATGAGATTCGCAAGCAACTGATTGAGCAGACTCGTCTTCCTACCTAACCCGGTTAAGTTCAGCGTAAATGGCACAAAAGTGGGATGTCGGGATGGTTCACCGTTATGTGAAATGAGCCAAGTTGTT
>JAFGMS010000450.1 GCA_016927375.1 Anaerolineae bacterium | reverse complement strand
TATATCCTCTAGCAGACGATATGGTCCGCTTTCCTGCTGAGCGAGGTATTTAGACTCGGCCGTCAAAAAGTGCCTGAAGGCATTGATGGTATTGATGTCACCATCAGGAGGGCAGTGCTGGAAGCGATCTTTGAGAGCTTCGATACATGAGCGGTAGAGCACCTCAGGCGCCACAGCAGCCAGACGCCGCTCGTAGTCAGCCAGATCCCGGCGTATCCAGGTTGCGCGGCGCCTGGCGAGCAGCACTTCAGCCTCGGTCGCCAGCACGTCCGCCATGTAATGCCTGCGTACCTGGGATAACTCCAGAATGGGGGCGCAAGAGGTAAGTTTCGCTATCGTTTTATCCCGTCCGGCATTAATCTGAAGATCACCACCAAACGAATAGGCTTCTACCGACTTACCGCGGCGATCGGTCAATCTCACAAAGCCCGCACAGACACGATAAGTCTTCTTGCCAAGCCAGTTGTGATGGACGATCAGGTGTTCTATTCCTCTGTCACGATTAGCTACTGCGGCGATAGGATATATGACATTCTCCGGATCGAAATGCTCTCCGGTTGGCGTGGCAGACAGGACAACATTCAATCGAGGACGCCCGGGGGCATTATCGTACTGTTTAGGCAAAAAATAGTAACCCAGTTCTTTTTTCGTATTAGTCATTATCCTATAAATCCCTCTATCATGTTAATCTCTTGAACATTAAATCACAGCCATTGTGACTCCTTCCAGAGGATCATACAAGACACAAGCGGGCGTTTTTGGATGTCTTTCGCTGCATCTATTCAGAGAGTAACCGGCATGGATCAACATCGCTGAACAGCGGTATCGAGTATGGTGTTACCCGTTTACAAACGCTCATGACAAGTCGAAGGCGCATAATCGATAAGTGCAGGCAATCGGCTATGTTGGGACAGATTGTTAGGAAAATGTCGTTCAACCCAAAAATGTGGGGTAAAGTGATGCCTGTTTTGAGGAAGAAGGCTTTCTCACCTTCATTGGTCATCTAGATGTGAGCGCTGTGATCGACCGTGTATGCTTTTGACGAAACCTGAAGGGAAACCATGAATAACCAGTCACCGGCAATAAAGACGGATAACCTGACACGTAAATTCGGCGACTTAACGGCCGTCGACCACCTTAACCTGAGCGTCGAACGAGGCATCATCTTCGGCTTTCTGGGCCCCAACGGGGCAGGCAAATCGACCACTATCAACATGCTCACTGCACTGCTCCCGGCCACAAGCGGCTCGGCCGGCGTAGGCGGCTTCGATATTCAAAAGGAGCCTTTGGAGGTCAAGCGCCGCATTGGCGTGGCGCCGGAGGGCCTGAGCCTCTACCAACGCCTCACCGCCAGCGAGCAAATCGAGCTGGTCGGGCGGCTGCATGGCCTTACTCACGCCGAGATCGAGCGCCGCATCCCGCCCTTGCTCGATATGTTGGAGCTGGAAGATGCCGTCGACAAAATGATCATCGACTACTCTCATGGTATGCGCAAGAAGACCGCCCTGGCCTGTGCCCTGATCCATGCCCCTGAAATCCTGTTCCTGGACGAGCCCTTCGAGGGCATCGACCCCATCTCGACCAGAGCCATCAAGAAGCTGCTGCGCGATATGCGCACCGGGCGCGGGACGACCATCTTCTTTTCTACCCACGTAATGGAGCTGGCCGAGCGTTTCTGCGACCAGGTGGGCATCATCAATAAGGGGCAGCTTATTGGCACCGGCAGCATCCCTGAACTGCGCCGGCGAGTAAACCTGTCTGAAGACGCATCGCTGGAAGATGTCTTCCTGCAAATGGTCGGGACCCAGGGAGAAGAAGCCGAGCTGGATTGGCTGACAGCAGAAAGTGTGCAAATGCCTCAAAAGGATGTTTGAGTGCTGGGGCAAAGATCGGAGAAAGCCCAGATCTTTCCTTGAGAGGTTGGCGAGGACTTCCCCTGGGACATTTACAAAGCTCTTTAGAGAGGTTTGTCATCCTCTGCCCGGGAGTTTTCATACAGAGTGTATTGATCGCACTCGTTACTCAGCACTATTACGGAGAACGCGATGCAAGCAACGCATAAAACTTCGATTTGGTCCGAGATACGAACCCTGTTTTGGCTGCAGTGGAAGCTGACCATAGCCATGTTTCGCAGCACCCGCTTAAGCGTCCGGCTGCGGCTGGTGGGATGCTTGCTCCAACTGTTGACCATCGGCGTCACCATTCCCTTATTTACGCTGATGGGCGTTGGCGTTGCCGTAGGGTTGGCCCTGCTTTCGCCTCGCGCGGCCTATGAAGTCGCCACGCTCATCAACACCTTCATGCTTTTCGTCTGGCTGCTTTTGCCTGCCTCACAGAACTCGCAGATGCTCGAACGCTTCGAAATGTCGCGCCTGTTCCCATTCCCGATCAGCACTCGCGGCATCATCGTAGGCAGCACATTGATGTCGATGCTCAACATGACAGGCATCTGGACCGCTCCCATTATTCTGGGTGAGGTTGCAGGACTGGCCTGGCATAACCCAATTGCCCTGCCTGTGATTGTGCTGGGCGCGCTGCCGGCTTTTGCTCTGCTGATCCTCTCCGGCCGCATCATGGAAGACCTCTTCGACCTGGTCGCTGGTGACCGGCGTTTGCGCGCACTGATGTTGGTCATCCTGACGCTGCCTTTCATGTTTTGCTGGGTAGGGCAGTATGCCATCCAGGAATTCACGGATAATTTCAGCGAGGCTCCGCCGATCATCGCCGATGCCTTTGGGGAGGATATGAGGCTGGCATTTGAGAAGCTGGATGAGGCAGACAGCTTTCCTGAAGCCAGACAGAGCATGAGCGGCATTATTGAGATACTGCGCCCGTCACGATTGCTGATATGGCTGCCGCCCGGCTGGTCTACAGCCGGGATGGGGCTGGCAGCCACCGGAGATTGGGGCCTGGCATTTCCGTTCTTATTATTATCGATTGGTTTTGCCGCCTTGCTGCTGCGTGTGCATGCCGGGGTTACCTGGCGGCTGATGAATGGCGCAGCGATGAGTATGGGCATCGAGCGTGTTCGCAGCCGCCAACGCTTTATCAATCTCCCAGGACCTCCGGCGCTCTGGGCACTCTTCCGCAAAGACTGGATCTACCTGAGGCGCAGCCCACTGCCCCGCCAGCTGCTCTTCCCCATATTGATCATGGCAATCATGTTGTTCTTCTTTACTCGCAGCTTTACCCGATCTAATGAGGTGACGGCAGAACTGCTCGCGGTAGCCCCGATGCTCATGGGAACCGGCGTCATCACCGTGATCGGCATGACCAGCAACATAGCATTCACCGCCAACTACTATGGCGTTGTCGACCGCAAGGGTTTTGCCATCATGGCAACCTCGCCTATCGATCGGCGGTATATCATTCTTTCGGCCAATCTCGTTATCCTGTTGTATACAAGTCTGCAGTTTCTGATCATCTCATTGGGGGTTGCGATTGCTACCGGCGCCTGGTATATGCTGCCTCTAGGTCTCTACCTGGGATTATGCCTGCAGATCAGCGGCTTGCCTGCCTACAACCTCGCCGCGATCATTGGTCCATATCGTGCTCAATTCCAATTTGGCGCCAATCAGCGGCAGGGTAATCTATGGGGCATGCTGGCCTGGCTGATCTCCGCGCCGCCTGTCCTGGCATTGGTCATTCTTCCTTACTTCCTGTGGAAACCGGGATTGGTTATTACGCTGCCTTTGGGGATTGTTTATAGTGTAGGACTTTACTGGATCACACTCAAGCCGCTGGCGAGTCTTTTGCAGCGCCGCGAGCGCCCAATCCTGGACGCAGTGGCCGCTGAGGAATGATATGTCCCCGTGATGTGGCCGCTTGCGGGTTCTCCATCTGACATCCTACAATAGATGGCAGCACTCCAGCCCTGCCTGCCAACTGTGATAACCGGTAAGATCGCAATGTGCGTTGGCTTCGGACGAGCGGGATGTTTTGTGTCGCAGGTAGGGCACTCGGGATAGTTCTAAGCAATGAGTGTGCGACAAAGCCTGTCGCTTTTGCTTGCCTCATCACCCATCTCCCATCACTCTGGAAAGGACTTTATGTTTGAGCTTATTCGAGATTATCTGGCACAGAACCCGGTGCTAAAACTCCCCGCGGCGGGCCTGGTTATTCTCATCTCTTATCTCATCGCCAATCGCCTTGTGGCCAACCTGATCATCGCCTTCGTTGCCCGGACAGAGCGTCAATTCGATGATATCATCGTCCGCCATATCAGGCCGCGCCGGGCAGCACTGCTTGTGCCTTTATTGCTGATTAACGCCTTCGCTTACCTCATCCCTGCTGCAGAGAAGGCCATTCAGACAGCCGTGCTCTTTGTGGCGCTGTGGCTGGGTGTCGTGACGTTTAACGGCCTGGTCGAGGCATTCAACGATATCTATGAGCAGCGTGATGCTTTTGCCCGCGGCTCTATCAAGAGCTATCTCGATATCGTCAAGCTGTTTGCTGTTATCATGGGGCTTATCCTCAGCATTTCGCTGATTACCGGGCAGGATGTAACCGGCATCTTGGCCGGCCTGGGCGCAGCCACAGCCGTCTTGCTGCTGGTGTTTCGCGATACGATCCTGTCGCTGGTGGCCAGCTTCCAGATCTCGGCCAACGATTTGCTGCGCGAAGGCGATTGGCTGGAGGTGCCATCCTTCGAGGCCGACGGCGATGTGGTCGACATCTCACTGCACCAGATCAAGATCCAGAACTGGGACAAGACCATCTCGGTTGTGCCTACATACAAGTTCATGGAGGTGGCTTACAAAAACTGGCGTGGGATGAGCGACAGCGGCGGGAGACGCATCAAACGCGCCCTCTATATCGATATTGCCAGCATTCGTTTTTGCGATGATGCGATGATCGAGCGCTACACGCAGTTTGACCTGATCCAGGACTACATTGAGGACGCCCTGATCAGAATTGAAAAGTGGAATAGAGAGCAGGGCTTAGATCCCAACGTGCTGGCCAACAGCCGCGGGCTGACAAACATCGGCACCTTCCGAGCCTACCTGATCAGATACCTCCAGAGCCATCCGCAAATCCGCAACGACATGACATTGCTTGTGCGACAGCTCGCCCCCGGCGCAACCGGGCTGCCAATTGAGGTTTATGCTTTCACCAATACCACCGCATGGGCAGAATATGAGGCCATTCAGGCCAATATCTTCGATCACCTGCTGGCGGTCGTTCCCCAATTTGACTTGCGTATTTTTCAGGAGCCCACAGGGAACGATTTCCTGAACTTCGCGCGTCATACCTAAGTACAGCGTCATAAAAGAAATCATAAGTTGTGCTGGTGACGGATATGGGTGATGCAAAGCATCACTTGTCACCCGTGCTTGCCGGATTTTTGAGCTTTTACAAAATAGTCCAATAGTGCGTGGTGTTTTGTGGAGATGACATGTCATTCCCGCGAAAGCGGGAATCCACAGGCTCCTGATACAAGCGACGTAATGGATTCCCGCCTACGCGGGAATGACAGTGAACCACTACGATAGTTCGCAGACCAGAGCCTGGCTTATCCGTCTATTGGGTTTAATTGTTACTGCTCAATAATCTGCTGAGTATCAGGTTACGGATGAATATCCGTAACCAGCCCGAAACACCACACCTAGCGACAATACATGAAAACGAAACCGCAGAAGGGCTCACCCTTCCGCGGTCATTATTCCAACCTTATCCTACGTATGGACGCGCAGGAACCTTCTTGTACGCTCCAGTATATTGAGCCCGTTACGCGGTAGAACCCTCAACCAGCTCCTCGCCAACATACTCGATTTGCTGCTGATGCGGGAACTCTTCTGTAAAAGCTGCCTGAAGATCGGTCAGCCAGGTGGCTGCCGGATCGAAGCGGGCCAGGAAGGGCCTGCCTACCCACTTGGCATCACGCCCCTGGAGAAATTGAAGCACAAATACCTGCTTCCCGCGTATCGTAGCCAGCCCATTGATCATGACCTTGCCGGGCATGGCGGACATCACCGGGCCACGAACCGTTCGTCCCAGACCTGAGACCTGGCTGTAGGCGTTCCGGAAGATGCGCCAGGCCTGCGCCAGTGACACCTCGAAGTAGTTCTGAGGGCCCGTATCACGGCTGATGAACATGTAGTACGGGATCATCCCCAGCCTCACGCCCTCGCGCCACATGGTTGCCCACACATCAGGATCGTCATTGATCCGGCGCATCAGAGGTGCCTGCATACGAATCTCCACGCCGATGTCCCGCAGCCGCCGGATGGCCTTATGTACAATGGGCGGCTCCATCTCACGCTGGTGGCTGAAGTGCGCCATGATTGCCAGATGGCGTCCCGATGCGATGATTTCCTCAAACAGCCGGAGCAGGTCGTCGGCGTCCGGGTCGGTAACGAAGCGATACGGCCAGTAAGACAAAGCCTTGGTGCCGATTCGGATCGTCTGCACATGCGCCAGTGATGGGTCCAGCAGCGGCTCGATGTGACGGCGCATCAGCTTTGTTTTCATGACTGCTGGATCCCCGCCCGTGAAGAGCACGTCTGTGACCTGGGGCTTGGCGCGAAGATAAGCCACCAGCTGCTCAGGTGACCGGGCGGCAAACCTCAGATCCTGATCGCCGATGAACTGTGCCCATCGGAAGCAGTAGGAACAGTAAGCATGGCAGGTCTGCCCCTGTGCAGGGAAATAGAGCACGGTCTCAGCGTACTTATGTTGGAGGCCCGGGATGCGTTCTCCATTCAACCTGGGGACATTGTGTGTCTTTTGCCCGGCAGGGTGAGGATTGTAACCCATGCGTATCCTGCGGAAGACTTTCCGTTGGCGCTCAAGATGATCATCATCCAGAGCCTGCCGGATCTGATCGTATTCATCTTCTTTCAACATTCCCCGCTGGGGGAAAGTAAGCTGGAATATGGGATCGTTGGGTATGTCGTCCCAATCGATCAGGTGCTCTACTACATGGGGGTTTGTCCGGAAGGGGAAGATCGCAGAGACTATCTGGATCGTCTCTTTTTGCTCGGGCTTAAGCCGGTCATACTGGGGAACTTTGTGGATATTGTGCCGGGTTATTGCACGATACGTGTATGGTTGCATTGTTTTTGGCTCTTTTCAATGTGCTAATCGCCGTCGATGTACGACGAATCAAAGGATTGTTAACAGCGAATGCAAAGCGCCAGTGCTGCCACCTCCAAGACAGGTCAGTGTGTATTGCAGATGTAATTCGCAAAAATATTTAAGAGATGCAGGCGCTTCCAGAAGAGGAAGATTACCTGAACCAGGGAACTCTAGTGTTTAGAGTTTTACAACTGAGGCACTAACGAATTGCAGGTCTGTCCGAATCTCTCGGACCTGTATATAGTATACAATGAAACACCCGGGGGGGAAAGCTCACGCACACCTGTCTTGATGGCCTGTTACAAGAGGATTTATGACCTTGTTTATTGTGTCGGCCACTGGGCTTCACATTCACACAAGCGTTGGTGAGCAGTTCTCAGTCTAGAAACCAAAAGGAAAAGGGCGCCACAGAGGCCGTTGCCGGTTGTAGGTCGGATTTCAATTCGACTGCTGCCACGCTAACAGATCGGCTCACACATCCCAGAGAGCCCAGGAGCCATTTGATCCCAATGGCCGAAACGATGGTAGCACGCTATTCTCGTCTGCTGCCCATCGGGGCGGAGTACCGGTTTTGTACCAACTTTTCACCCCAAAACCCGGTACAGGGGTACCGTTCCTTTTTGTTCCCATGCTCGCGAAAAAACAACCCACAAGGCGTGTAGTTTCTGGCAAAACGAAGTACACTACGCTGCAAGCTCGCGCAGCGGGTACTATTTTTCACGAGCATGGAGAAGGAGCATATGAGAAGCCAGCCTATACTCGAAACGAAACGCCTGATACTCAGACCTTTTGCCCTCACTGATGCCCCTGACGTGCAGTGCCTTGCCGGCGATCGCGCCATTGCTGACACAACGCTTAACATGCCACACCCTTACGAGGATGGTATGGCCGAAGCCTGGATCGGGAGTCATCAGGCGATTTTCGATGACGGCAAGGGTGTCCACTTTGCCATCACGCTGAGGTCAGATGGCGCTCTTGTGGGCGCAATCAGCCTCATGGGCATGGTTAAGGGGCACCAGGCTGAGATGGGATACTGGATCGGCAAGCCATATTGGAACCAGGGTTACTGTACTGAAGCTGGCCGTGCCGTGGTTTCCTATGCGTTTTCCGAGCTGGGTTTGGCTCGGGTTCATGCAGGCCACCTGACGCGAAACCCGGCATCAGGCCGTGTCATGCAGAAGATCGGCATGCAGCACGAAGGCTGCCGGCGACAGCATGTGCAGAAATGGGGTAAATTCGAAGACCTCGATCTTTACGGAATTTTGAGAGAAAAAGGCTGCTGAGGAGGTCTACCTCAGAGAAACATGATGAATGCTGCGCTCAAGTGGGCAGGAAGGGTATCGAGAAGAAAGATAAAGCAGCTGTATGAGAGTGATGCCCAGGGCATGCTCGATGCAGAGCTGGTGGATGATGTAGGTTTTGGCTTCTATTCGAGACTGGTTGATATGTTTGAGATCGACGAGGCCTCGCAGGGCAGAGTCAAGTGCCGGAAGTGCGGCAGCATGATCTTGAGAAGGAAAGGCACAAGAGCATCGAATGGCAGACTGTACCGGGGAAGAGATGAAGCTCTCAAATGTGCTCAATGTGACTGGAAAATCACATGGGGAGAGTATTTCGACAGCTATTCTGGTAAGAGCCTGCAGCCCAACTCAGCCATCAATGCTTTCAAGAAGTTCAAATCCAGGTGGCCAACCCTAAAGACTGCCAAAGACAAGATGCTGCTCATTGACTGGCTCGTCCACCAGTTTCATCTTCAATACCGGGACCGCATTCCCTTAAAGCCGGCTGCGGTCAATCTCATCGAGGGCACGCCAGAACAGATTATTGTCTTGCTCAATGAGCTGGCCTACAGCGCAGATAGTTTCGCGGAGCTGAAAGTCAAGGATGATTGGAAAGAGCAGCTCAATGATGAGTATCGTCTCATCATAACCAGGGTAGGAGCTACCAAGATTTTGAAGCTAGGAAAGGAGCTCGGTGTCACAGATTATAGAAAGATGCCTATCAAGAGCCTTATCGACAGGATACAAGAGCTCGATGCCACATTATTGGAGTAGTAAAACATGTTCGGCCAAGCCCAGGCTACATCCATCAGAGAAAGAGGCACGAAAGGGTCTTGCCCTCACACAGTGTCGAGTCCTTCCGTGCCTCTCGTCGTTAATTATCGCCTGAAGTTGCCGCCGCCGATCCTTGTCACGATGCCGCCAATCGTAAAGCTGGTATAGGAGGTCCCAGCAGTATAGGAGCCTTCCTGGTACAGACTGTCCTTGACCGTGCCGGTTGAGCTGCCTCCGACGTAGACATCATATGAGGCACCATTGGCAAGCTCCGCTGAAGACAGCACGATGGACTGGTACTGTTTGGAGGGCGAGAAGGTAAGTACCGCCTTGCCGTCGCCGGTCCGGATGTGAACCAGGTCACCGGCCTGGAACTGCGTATCGAAGTTGATCAGCACCGAATACTGGGTCGATGTTTCGCTCGGGGCCTCTGCCATGCCGGCGCTGCCGGCTGCTACCAGCAGCCCGCCACTGATAGTAAACGAGCCGAGATAGTCCAAAGCCCCGTTCATGTTGCCCGTCGGACCGTTGACCAGGACAATGCCGTCGGTCATATCGACCGCCCCATTTGAATCTATACCGTCCCCGTTGGCATCAATCGCTATATAGCCGCCGTTGATGTACATATGGTAATTACCTGAAGCCGCAAACCTATCCATTCCTGGTCCGCCACCCTGGCCCGGCATGAAAGGCCGGTCTTCCATGTCACTCTGATCTCCCATATTACCCTGATCCGGCACGACACCTCGCCCCGGCCTTCCGCCCTGGCCCCATCCCGGGTTCATACCGGAGCCGTCATTACCACCGGCCACATTCAAGCCGTCATCGCTGGAGACAATGTGGATGGTGCCGCCGTTAATGGTGATAACAGCACTTTCTATGCCCTCATAAGACTGCGTGATCTGAATATCACCGCCATTGATATCCAGGGTGGCATCGGCATGCATGCCATCATCGCCGCTAGTAATAGCAAAGGTGCCATTCCCGACGACCAGGCTGCCGTTGGAGTTGATGGCATCATCGGCCGAGTTAATGGTAAAGGTTCCACCATCGATGTTCACATTGACCGCCGCTTTGATGCCCTTGGTCGATGTGTTTTCATCGATGGCGACGCCGCTGCCCCCGCCAGCCGACAGTGTGATGTTGCCACCCGTGACCATGACGTCAGTCTCTGCCTGAACGGCGTCTCCACCAGCAGTGATGTTGATGGCACCGGCCTCAACAAAGATGTAGCCTTTACTGGCATCTTCTTCATTATCGGACTTTAAGCCGTCGCCCTGGGCATTCACGGTGAGATTGCCGTCTTTAACAATCAAATAGTCCTTGCCGCGGATGCCATCATCGACGGCACTCACGAAGATGCTGCCGCTGGCAATAAAGAGCCCATCTTTGCTGGCAATGCCATCGTTGTAATTTCCATTGACAGTCAGCGAGCCGCCGCCGTAGATGGTAAGGTCAGACTTGCTAAAAAGCGCTGCATTGGGCTCATCTTCCTCTGGGTCTTCAAAAACGTATGTCTCTCCATCTGATAGATGATTGTTGGTGCCGTCTGCCAGGACGATAATGACCTTTTCTGCGCTTACGATGTTAATAGGCGCGCTCGTGGAGCTGCTGATATCGACGCCGTTTAAGATTAGTCTAACCGTCTCTTCATCTTCCGTGTCGACGATCACCTGCCCGTTGGCCAGCAAGCCGCTGATGCTGTAGGTGGCGGCAGCTGTAATGGTAGCTTTGCTGCCGTCGATGCTGACACCATCTGCCGCGGCACTTATTGAGCTGCCATTCAGCATTATTGGGATAACCGCGGCGGCGTCCCAGGTGTAATCGCCGGTATCATCGTGATTGGCGCTGTTTTCAGCCTGTGCATCCGCAACAGAGGCTGCGCCCATGCCTTCGACGCTCTCAACGACCGTTTCGCCTGTATCCACAACCTCGGGATTGGCCTGGGTAGGCGCCTGTGACGTGTCATCTATTTTGCAGCCCGACAGTGCTACGATCAGCACCAGGCCGGCGATATGTGTGAGTTTCCTTGCTTTCATGATTTTGTGTCCTTATTCGCTCCAGAGATATTCTGCTTTCGCTGTCCAGGCTGCCTCCGGCCTACCTTCGCATATGCTGCTCAACTGTTTGGCCGGTACCGGCTGCCGTCCCAGCTTGTTTACTGTAAATCTGCTCACTTGCAAACCTGTCTCTCTATCACTCATTCCCTCGAATGCGAGACCGGGCTGGGCAGCCACTTAAAACCCTTCATTCTCAAGGTGGTTCGATGTAAGTTTGACCTGGGCGTTGTTGAGCGTGTTCCCGTCGTAATAGATATGGATCTCCGCCGAATCGCGCAGGAAGTTCAACTTGCCGATTTCGATGCGCTTGATCGGCAGACCTGTGCGCTGCTGCAAGTCCGCCAGCAGGAGCGCCCAGTTTTCCGGCCGGATCATCTCGATGCGCTCGTAGGTGATTGTTTTGCGCGTCTCATACCTGAAACCCCAGCCGCGTTCCAATACATATAGAACCCCCATTGTCGCCAGGTTCGCAACCGCCAGCTCACCATAGAACTGCCCATTGAGAAGCACTGCGTTGAGTACGGGCAGCGCAATCACGATGAAGAGGTAGGTCATCTCGCGGATGGGGATCGTCTCGGTGCGGTAGCGCAGGATAGAGAAAATGGCGAACAGGCCAAAACCTACCCCAAGACTGATGTCTGCATTGTTAAGCAGCCCCATCACGAAGAAGATGATCGTATTGAAGGCTATGAATGTGAAGACATAGTTCTTGTCTCGCTGCTGCGGGTAGTAGATGAAGCGCACAATCACAAAGACAATCACAAAGTTTATTGCAAAGCTTACCAGTGGATCAATGAATGACCTCATATGTTAACTCTCCCTGCATGACTTTATGCAGCCTGCGTAAATGAGGCTTGAAGTTGTTGTTTTTCAGGTGCTCGTAGAGCATACAGGCTCCCATGCAGTACTTGCTGAAGGAACTCGATTGGATGCCCAATGCCCGCATCTGCCGGATGAAGTCCGAATCGCGTGAAAAGTGCTCTTGTTTGACCTCGGCGATCACAACGCCGGGTAAAGAGGCCCACCTATCTCCCCAGCCGAAGGCCAGGTTCAGATCGAGCGTCACGCGTTCCTGACGGTGATTGCTGACGAGCGTTATCCGCAGATAGTCATTCCAAAGCTTCGGTTCCAGCTGCTCCGGGTCGAGAGGCGTATGGACATCGACAAACGCATCCTCTTGTCCACCCATCTCGATCTGCCACCTTGGGACCTGGTAGCGGGATTTAAGCGTCCGGCCCTGGTTGTTTTTGTGCTTGACCTCAAAGAAGGCCAGGTTCGAATCGACATACCGGCGCGCGCGAACCTTGTAACGGGTTCCAAAGCCGTTATGATGCTGCCGGTACAGGTCGAACTCGGGCGTGTCGAAGTAGATGGTCTGGTACCGGTTCGCACGCATTCCCTCGATCTCCAGCACACGGTACTGTCCTGTCATCTGCTCAAGCGCTGCGTAGAGCCGGCGCATCCCAAGGATGTACTTCGTATCTACCCGGTTAAGCAGCGATACGTGCTCCATTTCCGAGAGACCGATAGGGCTGAAGCGAGTAAGCAAGTGCTCGATATCGTCGGGCGCATTCTCAAATATGGCAAGAGGCGAAAGCTGCAGTGCCATCCGGGTATCCGTTATCACAATTACACTATCCTTTCGGTGTGACCGTTAGTCTGAATACACAGAGTTTCTTCTTAACGAGTCTTAAAACTAGCATAACCAGAAGATATTTATGAATTATGAAGATCTGCTTAGAGTTCGCTTAGAGGCCAATATACAGTTTAGCCAGGCACCGTTCCCTCGTGCTTTTTGTCTTTTAGGCAGTAAGGTGTTGTTAAAATATTTGATACACAACACGGAAGTGAAGTAGGAGTTGCATCCTGGCGCAAGTGAGCATACCATTTGAGTGCTGAGCGCTGTTTCAATGTGTTGGCGTTCTAATGTGCCAATGGGTATTGGGCAACGAGTTTTTGCCGAAAGCTGATCGCTGACTGCTGACCGCTAGAAAGAGACCCCATGCGCGCTGACAATCTGGAGATTTTGGATCGTATCACCCTGTCCGAGCTGGAACAGGCCCTGGACACCCACACCCGCGAGAAAGTCGAGCCGGATAAGTGGACGGCTTTCAGCTGGTCGGCCAGCCGTCACAAGATGTTCGAAGACTGTAAGCGCCGCTATTATCTTAATTACTACGGTGCCCGCCGTGTGCGTGAGGCCAAGAACCCGGTTACAAGCGCCGTCTGGTGGCTCAAGCAGGTCACACCGGTGCGCACCTGGATCGGAACGGTCATCCATCATGTAGCCAGTCTGGCCGTGCAGGCCCACCGGGACGAAAAAGAGATCGACGAGAAGGAGCTGATCGATACAGCCACACGCTACCACTGGGAGGGCTGGCTGGCCTCCAAGCGTGGTGCCAAGCATGATGGACAGTGGATCATCCTCTTTGAGCACCTCTATCCGGGTGATGGTCTTTCCATCGACCGCGATGCAGCCGAGGCGCTGGTGGTCGATCTGACCCGTACATTTCTGGCAAGCGACGCCTATGGCTTCATCAAATACCTGCCCCCGGGGGCTGTTCGCGAGGTCGATCCGCCCTTCCAGTCCTTTGAATTAACCGGCGTGCCAGCTGTGGGTAAGCTGCGCGTGTACGCCATCCCAGACGTATTGCTGCACGACGGTCAGGATATCTACATCATCGATTGGAAAACAGGCAGTGCCGCGCACGAGAGCATCCGCTGGCAGGCCGGTGTCTATCGGCTGTATGCTCACCAAACCTACCTTCTGCCTGAACAATCGATCCATGTGTCCATCGCCGACCTGGAAAACACCGGCGAGAGCATTGAGCCAACCGGGGGTATACCGCCGCTGGACGAGACCCGGACATTCATCAGTGCCAGTGTTCAGGCTATGCTGGGCCGGCTGGATGATGTAGCCTATAACACGGCATCCATCCACAGCTTCCCGATGACCGATGACCTGGCGATGTGCCGGCAGTGCAGCTTCAAGCGTGCCTGTTGGCGACATGAGTGAAAGGGAGTGATTGGTGATTTCGCAGTCTTCTACCGTTTACGAGTGCTGTCCATCGCTTCCTATCTATCGGCTACCAGCTATCAGCCATAGGCCATAAGCAATATGCCATCAAGTAACTACGCCGGCGAGCCAAATCCGCGCACCATGTTCCTCGAAGGGCCATTTGGCGCGGGCAAGACCACCTTTGCCATCGAGACGCTGTTTGCCTGGCTGGAGGCGGGTGTTCCTGCGCGGCAGGTCATGGTGCTCGTCCCCCAGCGCACGCTGGCCCGCCGTTTTTTGTTGGCCCTGCGTGATGCCGGGCACGGGCCACTCGGCGATGTGGCCATCCGTACCCTGGGCGGTCTGGCTAAAGAGATGACCAATCTGTATTGGCCGCTTGTCGCTGAGGAAGCAGGGTTCAGCCATCCGGGGGAGCAGCCTCGTTTCCTGACCATTGAGACCTCGCAGTATGCCATGGCCGAGTTTGTCGACCGGGCGGTCGAGCAGGGTGAGTTCGATGCCATCAATGTCTCGCCCCAGCAGATCGCCCGCCAGATCGTCGATAACCTCGGCAAGGCTGCGTTGATGTCCATGGATTATCGCCAGATCCCTGATTTGCTCTCGGCAGCCTGGGGGCCGGAGCGGCCTCGCAAGTATATCCTGGCCTACCAGGCAGCAGCACGAGTAGCTCATGCTTTCCGCCGGCACTGCCTTGAAAACCGGCTGCTTGATTACTCTTTGCAGGTCGAGCTGCTGGGCCGCCTGCTGGCCAAGCCTGAATTTCAAGAGAGGCTCTTCAAGACCCGCCCTTATCTGATCGTCGAGCACCTGGAAGAAGAATCGGTGCTGACCCACGACCTGGCGCGGGCCTGGGCTCCTTACCTCAGCGGCGGTTTGTTCACATACGAGTGGGACGGCGGCTACCGTGTCTTTTTGGGCGCCGACCCTACCGGCGGTTACGATCTGCGCCATCTGTGTGATGGCGTGCTGACGCTGGAAGAGTCCTACATCACATCACCGGGTCTGGAGGCGCTGCGCAGCGAGATTGCCTACAGTCTGCGCCGGCCAGGCGCCGCTGCCATGACCGGGGGCACCCAGCTCGATTTCCGCTACTCGTTTCACAACTATTACCCGCAGATGCTCGATTGGGTGGCCGAGACCATCGATGGCCTGGTCAATGTTGACGGCATTCCCCCGCGCGAGATCGTGGTACTGGCGCCATTCCTGAGCGACGCGCTGCGTTTCTCGCTCAGCCAGAAACTCGATGCCCGTGGCATCCCCTCGATCTCCCATCGGCCGTCCCGCGCGCTGCGTGATGAGCCGGCCGCCCGCTGCCTGCTGGCGCTGACTGCCCTGGCCCACCCCCAATGGGGCTATCGGCCCCCACCTGCTGACATTGCCCAGGCGCTCCAACTGGCCATCACTGGTCTTGATCCGGTGCGGGCGCGGTTGCTGGCCAAGATCGCTTATCACCCGCGCGGCAAAGAGCTGCTGACCTCCTTCGAGATCATGCGGCCTGAAGCCCAGAACCGCATCACCTATGTGGCCGGAGAGCGCTACCAACACCTGTATCGCTGGCTGGCCGATTACACCGCCGACCAGGGCGCGGTGCCGCTCGATTACTTCTTCAGCCGCCTGTTCGGCGAGGTGCTCTCCCAGCCCGGCTACGGCTTCCACGCCGACCCGGAGGCCGGGCGTGTCACTGCTGAACTGGTCGAATCTGCCTGCAAGTTCCGGCGCGAGCTGTTCACCCCCGATGCCGATCCCAACGACATTGGACAGCGCTATGTGAAGATCGTCCAGGATGGATTATTGGCGGCCCTCTATGTAGCCAGCTGGCGCGATGAGCAAGCCAACGCCGTCTTTATGTCGCCGGCTTACACATTCCTGATGCGCAACCGGGCCGCCGATGTGCAGTTCTGGCTGGACGTCGGATCGGTGGGCTGGTGGGAGCGGCTCGAACAACCTCTCACCCATCCCTATGTACTCTCTCGTTCATGGGAGCCTGGCAAAGTGTGGACCGATGCCGATGAGTTCGAGCGCCAGCAGGACATGCTCTACCGCATCACCAGCGGTTTGGTTCGGCGCTGCCGCCGAGGTGTCTTCCTGGGCATCAGCGACCTCGGCGAGCAGGGCTACGAGCAGCGCGGCCCCCTGCTCCGCATCTTCCAACAGATCCTGCGACGGCACCCACAGCAAGTTATTGCCGACTGAGTAGCCAGGCCAATGAGTAACAGGACTACAGGGGCAAGCGATTTTACATGAAACACGCCTTGTAACTACTCAGCTATCAGTTGTTGGCTCTTAGCTGTTAGCTTTTGGCTGTGAGATGAAGGGATGAGCAATATAGCAGAATGGCCAGACACAGCCGTTTCCGGCACAAGCCCGCTATTAGGAAACTACTCATCAACAGTTGAGCAAGCATGACGTTTTACCTGTTTACCTTTTACCCATCACTGATGGCCACGGTAGAAAGCACCAGGTAGCTGAGTAATTACCACACCCTTATCATTTTTACCAAGAATCTCATTCTTCGTCTGCCTTGCTCTTAATAACGCCTATGGGGGGTTCGCTACCGGACATTTTTTAGAACGAGGTTGCCACGCATAATAGATAGCTCCAACAGCTTAAAGATGAACGAAAAGAGCAATCCCATGAGTGACAACCGTAGGCGATATTGTGCCATAAAAGAAGTAGATCGCGCGATCTGGTTTACTTTTTAACTACTGGATAACGGCACTGCACCGGCAGCGGAAAAGCATCAAACGAGAACCCACTGCACATACAAGAATGTGAATATTGTCAGCCCAATAGAAAAGACAATCATAATCAGAGTGTTCACCCAGCGACGACGTCCCCAAAAGGCTAGTATGATAAAGGCTGGAAACAGCACAGCGCTGTAGCGCGGGATGCCGGTATAGACGCTGCCTATCACAGGTACAAGCAGGGAAGCCAGGCAGTAGCTGGCCAGGCCTGCGCCGAGGCGCCGCCAGACGAAATACGTGAGGATTGCGAAGACTACTGTCACAATCACGCCCACCCAGAAAAGAGTGATTTTCCCCTCGCCCAGGCGGGCTATGTTATAGGAAAAAGTGAGGTAGTCCGCATTGGTGTTAATTTGCTGGACATCGAGGAAGGCCAGCGGCGCGTCGAACTTCTGCCACAGGTAGATCATATAGGCAAACAACCCAAGCGGCATTGTAACCGCCAACATGATCACGGTACCGAAGTCTGTACGAAATCCATGAAAGAGACTACGCCATGCCTGGGGTTTCAGCGCCGTCTGGAGCGTCCAGCCATTCACCGCGGCCCATTCTAGGCCAACCGGCAGCATCAGGAGGACACCCGGTATCCGGGTGGCGCTCGCGATTGCGCCCACCAATCCCGCCAACCACCACTGTCGCCGGTATGCCGCCATGATAACAACCAGGCTTGCCAGCAAAAACAAGCTTTCGGTATATGGCGCGGCGAAGTGAAACGCCGATGGATAGATGGCCAGATACATCAAACTGCGGTTGATGACCTGGCGATCTTGGGTGATGTGCTCGTACAGGAATCTGAAGAACACAAGCAGGCTGATCAAAAAGAGCGCATTGGCAATAATCAGTCCTGTGAGAATGGTATTGCCGAATAGTGGCTTGAGCAGCCAGATAATCAGGGGATAGGCGGGGAAAAAAGCCGTGCTGCCGAAATCGCCCTTTTCATAGTCGTAGCCAATGTCAGCAATACTGAGATACCAGACCGCATCCCATCGCACCCACATACCAAGATGGCCTGTGCTCGGATACATGGCGGATCGCTCAGTTAAGTTCACGGCCCAATCGTCTGGTAAAGGGTATTGGCTGGCATAAGCTATCGGCAGAATGATGAGACGCGAGAAGAGAAAGACAAACAGAGGGAACAACCACCATTGTTTGGGTAGATGTGTTGGGGCCTGTTGGGTATTGGCTGCCTCGTCCATAGTATCCATGAGTACGCGACACTTATAAGTTATTCTGCTGTTCTATTGTAGGAACCAGTTGTGCAACAAATTGGATTCTCTGGCCAATGATTGTCTGCAAAGGCTCAGGATACATGTTGGGGATACGTTCATAACGATGTTGTTCGACGGCTCCGATAGCATGAAGTGTCTGACTCCACTTAGTGCGGGTAAAGTAATGGCCTGGCCTCGCTATTCCATGGGCTGCATTTCCGCCCAGATCCAGTATATGCAATAGTATGTGCTCAAAGGAATTTCGATAGAAGTGATCCTTGATCACGACATTGCCACAGGTCACACGCAGACACTCGGTAAGCAACCCAACAGCTTCTTCTGCATGATGAAGTGTATCAATGGCTAGCACAGAGGAAAAAAGCTTATCACCAAATGGGATTACGTCACCGGTATACGGTATGACCTCAATGACCGTCCCAGGCCACAAATGTATGTCCAACCCGATGACCTTTACGTCAGGTCGTATAGACATTAGCAGCGCCGCCATCGTGCCATTACCACAACCCACATCCAGAATAAGTCCTGGATTGAGCATTGGTGCAATAACATTGGCGATCGCTTTTACACGGCGCTTATAGATAAGACTGAGGTGGGCAGCCCGCATCAGTTCATTGGACATTGTCATTGGCCTCTGCCTGGCCATTGGCCCGGCAAGTCAGAATTGTCTATCAGCCTATGCGCATGATGGTTATTCTTTTCCCATAAGAGTAGGGCTAGAAGTGTCCACAGCTTGAAACCATGATCGATGTACCCTTGAGCGTGCTCCTTCCAAAGGTTCTTGATAATGGGACTGCGTAGATCGACAATGCTGCTCGAACCATCATCGAGCAGCGCCGCAATATCCTGCTGAAGAAGGCCTCGCATCCATAAAGAAATCGGCGAGTTAAATCCCCGCTTCTGTCTATGAGTGATAGCCCGCGGCAAACGATCACGCATAGTGCGCTTGAGGATATATTTGCCTTGCCAGCCATGCAGCCTGTGCTGAGAAGGTAATTGCAGGCAGAACTCTACCAACGCATGGTCGAGGAAAGGAACACGTGCTTCTACACTACACGCCATACTTGCCCGGTCAACTTTGGTCAGAATATCATCGCTAAGCCAGGTTTTAATATCTACGTATTGAGCCTGACTGAGCAGATCGGCATTTTCGACTTCAGAATAGAACTGGTGGTATCTATCAAATGTGGAAAAGTCACCAGCGGCACACGAGATATGGGTAAGAGCCTGGATTGCAGAACGATCAAACATCGTGCGCCAGCCAAAATGGGCAGCACGAGGATCTGTGTACGCTTTATCTACAAATTGCTTTAGCTTGAAATTAAGCGACACTTTACGGTAATCAGATGGAAGATCTGAAATGAAGGGCAAGACAAAACGATTATGCAGCCATCTTGGCATCTTTGTATAGATACTTTGCAGACGATCAGCTACATAGGTGTCATAACCGGCTAATGCTTCGTCTCCACCATCACCCGAGAGAACAACTGTGACGTGCTCCCTTGCCATTTTGGAGACGAAATAGGTGGGGATCATGGATGTATCGCCAAGAGGCTCGTCGTATAACCAAACTAGTTTGCTCAGATCATCTAAGGAAATGGGACGAACGATCATGGAATGATGATCGGTCCGTAGATGCCTGGCAACACGATCAGCATAATCCAGCTCGCTGAAGCTTTCCTCCTCGAAGCCAATGGAGAAGGTTTTGAAGCTCGATGCATGTTGAGTTGCATAGAAGACAATGCTGGACGAATCGATACCCCCACTAAGAAAAGCGCCCAATGGAACATCGCTAATCATCTGCTGATGAACTGCTGTATGTAAGGCGTCATCAAATCTTTCGATGGCACTGTTTAAAACAGTATGGTTATTTGGGAATGGGTTATTTACATAAGCGGAAAGATCCCAATAAGATCTTTCAGTAATCTGCTCGTCACAAACCAGTAGATAGTGACCAGGCGGCAATTTGTAAACATTCTTGAGGATAGTCTTGGGTGATAGGGTATAGCCGAGAGATAGATAATCTTGTAACCCTTCCTCGGATATGGAGTGGTCGATGCGAGGGTGCAGCAAGAGAGCCTTTAGCTCTGAGGCAAACCTCAAACCTGTATGATCATGTTGATATAGCAATGGCTTGACGCCTAGATGATCACGGGCAAGGAAGAGAATGTGTTTGAGGGTATCCCAGATTGCAAAGGCAAAGATGCCATTCAATCGTGTCACACTGTCCGATCCCCAGGCTGCAAATGCAGCAAGGATCACTTCAGTGTCTGAAGCAGTAGAGAACTCATAACCCAGACCACTCAGTTCGCTTTTTAGCTCGCGATAGTTATAGATCTCGCCATTGAAAGTTATCCAATATCGTTGATTGGCATATGACATGGGCTGCGAGCCGCCGTCCACGTCTATGATGGCTAATCTTCGATGTCCGAGTACAATCTCTTCTGTGTCGTAAAACCCATTACCATCAGGGCCCCGGTGGGCCATTATGCCACAGGCTCTCCTGACCCACTCCCGATTGGCATGGGCTCCATCAAAGGTAATCTCGCCTAAAATACCACACATTCCGGATCCCTATTCTGGTTGAGCTGAGACGCATCTATCATTATTTATCTAATGTGATCCGGTGCAAACGAATGGCTTCAGCTAAGAAACCTACTGACCCAACTAACACTGCAATGAATATGGAAGCTGCCAGGATCAACAGTCCAATCGTTAATCCAGCAATCAAATCGATGAGCAAAAATATCAGACCTATCATCACGGTAAGGATGCACAAGGCCAGGAAAAGCTTCAGAGGGTTGTAGAAGATGATCGCCTGGGCAAGAATTTGAACGACACGGAGGGTATCACGGCCAATCTTCACCTTGCTCTTTCCAGATCGCGGAAAGTAATCAATCGGCGCATATTTGACAGTATGACCCTCCAATAACATTGCAAGGGTTAGCGTTGTCGTGAATGAAAAGCCTGAGCTAATACGTTTATTGTGCGCCAAAGCAATGCTGCGCCTAAAAATCCGCATCCCGGAGTTGGGGTCAGGTATAGATATGCCAACCACAAAAGTGATCAAGCCGCCCAGTATAATACGTCCTAACCTTTTCCATATAGATCCCCAGTAGCTTATTCCTGTACGTGCTCCTACTACCATATCAAATTGGGGGATATATTTCATCAGATCGGGGAATTTGTTAACCGGATATGATCCATCAGCATCGACAATCGCACACCACTCGTAGTTCGAGTGATCTATACCTGTTTTGATCGCCTGCCCATACCCTCGATTGATAGGATGCTGAATAACAAGTACGTCTCTCTCTCGAGCAAGAGCCGCAGTCGCATCAGTTCCCCCATCATCGATGACGATCAGCTCATAGGTGACACCCGATGTGTCCATCACGCTGCGAAGCTGATCAATCGTCACCTGAATGCTACCGGCTTCATTGTAAGCAGGGATCACAAAACTAATCATGGGAATTATCTATTCAGGGTAGGTCCGGTCTGCAGCAACCAGACTTTGGCCAAATGAAGGTTTAGCCGTTGTTTCACTGTGTTGTAGTCACTTGCGTATTTCATCTCGGAAGCCATTGTCATTGCTCCCGTGGGCTGCGTCTCAACAATGGTTATATCAGTCATGCCTGACGATCCCGCTGGCTCGCCAACTCACCCCCCTATAAGGGGTGATTGAAAAATCTTCGAACTCTTGTGGTTTGAACCATTTCTCGACACGGCTGCGAGATATGAACTGGGTCTGGGGCGCATTCAGCTTGTCAAAGACATTGAGCACATTCCGTCTGAAACCCAATCTACGGAAATTCTGGAAGTACTCGTAGTAGGGGAGCCATCGGAATGGCATCAAATAGATCGTATAGACTAGAGGATACAGCGACAGGGTAATCAGTTGGGCAAGAACCTGGACAACACGTCGTTGTTGTGCTCGCAAAAGTGTCCTGCGCAAAGGCTCAATAAATCGCCACATTAACTGGTTGCCTTCTTGCGAATAGCACCAAATTATCAGGAGACTTCCCTTATGGCACATTTTCTTGAGGTTGGTGAAGGTCAGATCAGGATCATCTGTATGGTGGATGACGCCAATACAATACACAACGTCATAGGGATGTTGTGGTTGGTGGTGTGCGATGTCACCCTCCAGTATTGTGACGTTTTGAAATGCCGTGAGCTTGTTTGCGGCTATGTCATTAGTGTTTAGGTCCATCCCAGTAACATGACTTGCCACAGGAGCAACCAACCGAATGTGGTGCCCTGGCCCACAACCAGCATCGAAAACCCGTCTATCCCGGAAATCATCCAATGTTCTAGGCCAAATCCAGTCAAAGAAAAGAAAGGGGGCATCATCCTCAAAATGCGCCCATTGATAGTGCCAGGAGTCTTGCTTGGTTTGGCTGCTAGACATTAGTGTAATTGCATCCCGCTTGAACTTCTCCGCATTCAAGGCCAGTAACTTGACCTTATAGGAATTTCCTTTTTTGACCCAGTCTACATTCAAGTTGTAACTGCTCAACTCTTAGCTGTTGGCTCTTAGCTTTTAAGCTTTTC
>JAFGMS010000449.1 GCA_016927375.1 Anaerolineae bacterium | reverse complement strand
TCTCTAGTTTGTTGACCCTCAATTTTCAGACCTTTGAAAAGGTAAATTTATGACCGTTTTGAGTATAGTTCCCATACACGGGAAGTTCGTTCCCTTCAATGGGAGGTCAGCAATTCCCGCTTTGGAAGTTTGCCGTTGGAATTACTGATGCAATCATAGGTGTCAACTTAAGCCCAATATCATCCTTTTCGCTACGGCTGCTGTCATTCCCGCGAAAGCGGGAATGACAGTGTGAGATGGGTAAAACAATAAAATCATCTCCGGAAAATCCGGAGCCGGTTTCTATTCAACCGGGATTCTCGCAGTTTACACGCATCACGTTTCACTCATTACATCTCTCATACGTGAGCTTCGCGACTGACTTCGGCTCGGCAAATTCCAAATTGGCGAAGGTATTGATGCATAGGAAGGTATTTCCTGTGCGCCGTCATCTAAGGCCTGAACAGGCAGGAGAGCACCGAGCTGATCGGGCTCTTGCCTGTGCTGTTCGGCTCCTCTGTATGATTACCCGGCATCCTGCTTACCTGCCGGGTTGACTTGGCGCCTTATCCCTTTGACGTTCATCAGGAGGCTGAAGCAGAAACCCAATCCCAGTGCCTGTATGATGATCTCCGGCTGGGTCAACAAGAATATCTGGGTGTTGAAGAACTCGGGCCGGAAGTAGATGAACCCTTCGATGTTGCTGGTGGTTGGTCCTGCTGCGGACAGGTGCGAGAACACAAAGTACAGTGATGCCAGCACCAGGGCTCGCTTTACCGCGCCCATGTCGACCAGGGTCTTCATGAAGGGCAGTAGGGCCAATGCCATCAGAACCCCGCGAAGCGCCTGTCCGGGGAGCATCCAGGTCATCGCATGCTGCCAGAGGAGTGGCTCGCTCTCTGTCCTCATAAATATGAAGGTTGGGGTTTCTCCCATGTAGAACTGCTTGGTGATGAGCTCATATGCCAGAGCTCCAATGACAACATAGGTGACTATGTGAGCTATCGTCAATACCAGGGTAAATGACAGGAATTTCTTCATGATGTGGGTTCCTCCTTATAGCTGCAGAGACTATTCGCTTTGGTCGAGTACGGTGAGGGCCAGGCATGCCAGGCCGATGCCCAACAGGATCATCTGAACCTGGTTTGGGACTGTGCCCAATATGCTCATGACCACTGTACTCACGCCCATGCCGAGGGCGACTGCTTGGAGCACTGTGTTGACAATATCTCTAGGGGTTTCATTCTCGCGTTCCATGTTTCTGCTCTCCTTAATAGGCTTTCAGCTATCAGCCTTCAACAATCAGCAAGTGTTCGATGTTTGTTGTGTCTTGTGCTTCGCTCCAACCTTTTTGCATGTCTGTCCACTTGCAAACTCGCTCACACTGTTTCCAGTCTATTCGAAACGGCCGGGGTAAACATCGTCCCTCCGGCCAGCGATGACCTGTACCTTCGTACACTGTCCATCCGGACGGTGTGAGAAATGGGAAATCGAAATAAAATGAAGGCGTGAGGGATGAGGAATGAGGAATGAGGCATCAGACATGAGTGATGAAAACATGGCCACCGATCATAGGCCATCGGCTCTAAGCCATAAGCCATATGCTATACGCTGGCTAAGGAAGCTGTTCCCCGAGCTTGCCCCGGAAGACCGTAAAGGCTTGCACGAGGGCCGGCCGTTCTATGTGCTCATGATGGCGGTGCTGGTGGGAATGTACATCCAGGCGCTCTATACGACGCCGGCGGTGCGCACGCCTGCAATCCTGATCCCCTTTACCATATTGATGCTTGTGCATATCACCTTACATTGGTACAGCTTCTATCTGACGGTGCGCCCGCTGTTGTCTGTGCCCTATCTGGTGGTGCAGGGCGCTCTAGTCTTTGTGCTTGTTGCTCTATCTAATAACGTTGGGATATCTTTTGGTCTTTACTTCGCGCTGGTGGGCGAGGCAGTTGGTATTGTCCAGGACAGGCGCATCACGATTGTCGCTGTTGCGGCTTACCTGGGCCTGGCAGTGTATGATATTGTCCCTCAGATGGATTGGAGCGAGGTTGCCACCGGGGCGCTAACCATTGCGCCGATCACTGTTTTTGTCATCACCTATGTCGTGATGTACCAGCGCCAGATCGAAGCTCGCCAGCGCATCGAAGCCTTGTTGAAAGAGCTTGAAACCGCTCACAAACAACTCTCGGAATATGCGCTGCGCATCGAGGGTCTAACGCTGGCTGCCGAGCGCCAGCGCATGGCCCGCGAGCTGCACGACACGCTGGCTCAGGGTCTGGCCGGCTTGATCCTCCAACTGGAAGCGGCCGCCTCCCACCTGGTCAATCAGAATACCGATCGCACCGCCGACATCCTGGAACAGGCCATGGCCCGTGCTCGCCAGACGCTGACCGAAGCCCGCCGTGCCATCGATGATCTGCGTACCGACCGGCCCGCCTCGGGCAACCTCGCTGCGGCGATTCGTCATGAGGTACAGCGATTTACCTATGCAACCGGCATCCCCTGCTCGGTGGAGCTCGATGATCTGGATGATCTTCCCAGTAGTGCCTGCGAGCATGTTGCTCGTATCGTCGCTGAGGGCCTGACCAACATCGCTTTGCATGCTCAGGCCAAGGCTGTGACGCTTAGTGCCAGGGCCGATGATGGGCAGTTCGGGCTGGAGCTAAAGGATGACGGTATTGGCTTCGATGCTCACCCCGGCGCTTCGCAGAAGGGGCACTATGGTCTGATCGGCATGCGCGAGCGCGCCCGGCTGATCGGAGGGGAGTTGAGTGTGGATAGCACGCCGGGTGCAGGCACCGTCGTCAGGCTGAGTATTTGACATTTTACATTTGATATTTGACATTTGATCTGTGATGCGTGAATAGCAAGCTGTGAACTGATCACCAGAAAGGCTTTTCGAGTGGCTGACCCGATCCGTGTGTTGATTGCCGACGACCATCTTATTGTCCGTGAGGGGCTGAGTTTGATCCTGGAGACTGCGCCGGATGTCGAGCTGGTCGGGGAGGCATCGAACGGGGCTGAGGCAGTCGAGATGGCATTGGAGAAGCAGCCTGACGTCATCTTGATGGACCTCAGTATGCCGGTGATGGACGGCATCGATGCGATTGGGCGGCTGCAGGCTGATTTGCCTGAGGCGGCCATCGTGATCCTGACCACCTACGATGACGATAACCTGATCATGCGTGGACTGCGGGCCGGGGCGCGTGCCTATCTGCTCAAAGACACCGATCGGCTCACCCTGCTGGAGACCATCCGGGCCGCCGCTCGTGGCGAGACGCTTCTCAAGCCTGACATCCTGGCCCACCTGATCGAGCAGACCACACCCAGCCCCCCCACGGGCGTTGAGCTGACCGAGCGCGAGCTGGAGGTGCTGCACGCCGCCGCCCGCGGCGAGCGCAGCAAGGAGATCGCCCTTCAACTAGCCATCACCGAGCGCACCGTCAAAGCTCACCTGACCAGCATCTACAACAAGCTGGGCGTCGATTCGCGGGCCGCGGCGGTCGCGGCGGCTGCAGGGCTTGGGCTGTTGGACTCGGGAGACAAATGATATTGCCACGCGCCAAGCTCGCCTATCCGGTTGTTCCCCACTCGGTTCCTATATGTATTCTTTTCCCTCTTCCATATGTTGGCGCAGGGTCTCTGGGAGGTCAGGCAGTTGGAGACCACAGTGGATCAAAGCTCCCAGGTATAGGATGGCACCAGGCTGTGGTGGATTATCAAGCAGCTCTTTATATATGGCGATGATATCATGCACAGAGTCGGGATTCTCTTTCGCGATAACCAGGAGCGCAACCAGGGCGGCGTCCACCGTCCAGTCCATTGGCCCAAGAGCAAGCGAGGTCAACACCTCCTTGCGGAGCGAGCCGTCCCATCCATCATCGAGGTGCGCAATGACCAGTGCTGCTGCTACCTGAACCCGGTAAATCCAGTACCAGATGGGGATGCCTCCTTGCGGCTCAGGTGGATGGACCATGACACCGAGTAGATCGTCAAGTTTTTCGGTGCCAAGCTGCTTTGCGGTTCGCTTCGCTGCTGTGTTCCATTTATCAAGTTCGTAAGGCTGGTTAGCCAGCTCAGCAACTGAACGTGAGACAGATGCTGCTGGCGGATTGACTGCAGTAATGGGGTCGGTTCCCTTGTAGCGCCACAGCACGTATTGAACATCCCGGCGGGGTTGGCGTGGATCGGGGGACTGGATATTGGCAACCCCAACGGATACTGGTGCATTGCAGTACATCTCCAATGCTAAGCGAGCACTGGGTGTTTCCATCGCGCTGAGCCCCATCTCAAGTCCTGTGCCAGGTCTGTTGTGCTCCGCATAGAGTTCGCGCAATATGCCCAGCGTAGCATCCGTGGGCTCCGGTAAGTTGTCAATGAATGGATCGCCAAGTTGTCCGAAGAGTTCGGCAGCGTCTGGGTTATCGGGGTGCTTGTCTACATAGAGCTTAAACGCATCTTTGATGGCTGGGTCGCGATCACGCTGGTATTTGTGGAAATAGAGATGTGGCACAGCCCAGGGATGCTCTGGATTTCGACCAACGATCTCCTCATAATAGGATATACCTTCGTCTAAATCACCTTGTTCACAGAGCAGATCGGCGATGTCCAGGCGAATCTCGTCGTTACTTGGATCGTGGGTCAGAGCTTGCTGATAGGCCTTGATAGCTGCGTCGATGTTACCAGAGTCACGGTAAGCTCCGCCCAGAAAGATGGCTGTATTGGAAGTCGGCGAAAGCTCATATCCTCGCTGAGCGTATTCGATGGCCTTCTGCCCATGTCCCAGGCGCCTGAGTATGGTCGAGAAGATGCCCAATGCAACACCATCTTTGCTATGTCTCTGGCAATAGGCTTCGAGAGTTGGAATCAACTTGGAAATGTGAGGTCCGGCTTGTGGATTAGTGTCAAGTAGATGACTGAATCTCCCGAAAAATGCCCATATGGATTG
>JAFGMS010000448.1 GCA_016927375.1 Anaerolineae bacterium | reverse complement strand
CCGTTGACATTTTCTCATGTCCGGAGCATAAAGTCGCAATACTTGTGCCGTCACAAGCTAGAGAAGATCGCAAACGGGATTAGAGGCGTTTGCGAACAAGATTAGAAGCGTTTGTGAACGAGTCCAGTCCTTTCTTGATATGCTCTCATATCAGAGCACCTGTTTGCTGTGTAAATGTCAACACAACCTAGAAAGAATGCAATCTACTCGAATTTCTATAAGGGACTTCTCGGTTTTCAGTAAGAAATGAGCCGGTTTCCTATAAGGATTGGATCGGCTTCCTATGAGGATTTACTCCAGATCCTATGGGGCTTGCGCCGTTTCCTATCAGGATCCGAAGCGTTTCCTATGCGGATCTGATCCATTTCCTATGAGGATTTGACCTGATGGCAGGTTGGATTTTATAGAGGTTAAGTTAGTCCGGCCATGGCCGGTCAACTGGGCACCCCTTGTGGGTGCCCAGGCCAATCAATTTGTCAATAGCTTACGGGCCTGCCACCGCGTCAGCCGCGGCCGCAACACGAAAGCCGTAGCCACGGCAAACACCCTCAGAGGGCAATCTGTAGCGGAATGCCGAGCGCACATCCAGATAGCTGAGATCGAAGGCCCCGCCGCGGAGCACGTGATCGCCGGCGGCATTGGAATCCTCACGGCCATCAGCCGCATCATAAGGGTAATCCTTGAAGATGCTACTCACCCACTCCCACGCATTACCGCTCACATCGAGCGCCCCCACCCACGACGCGCCATTGGGATAAGTCCCTACCGGAGCGGTCAGTGCATAGCCATCGTCATAAGTCGCATCGACCCAGAAATAAACATCACAGTTCACATCACAGTAATTCAGGCGATCCTTCTCAAATGTATCGCCCCACGGATATACCCATCCATCCGGACCCCGGGCAGCGTACTCCCACTGCGCCTCGGTGGGTAGACTGCCGCCAATCCAGGCAGCGTAGCTCACGGCATCAGGCCAGGCTATCTGAACAGCAGGATGATCGGCATATTCCGGATTATCAAAATAGGTCCGGTCTGCCGGCGGAGCACATGCTCCGGCATCAACACAGGCAGCATACTGGCTGTTGGTGATCTCTGTTTGCCCGATCCAAAAAGCATCCAGACACACTTCACGCTGAGGGCCTTCGGCCTGATATCCACTCGCATCACAGGCAAACGGCGCCCCACTGTAAAGCTCCGGGCACGCCTCCATTGCCGCCGCAATTTGCTCTTCGGTGCTGCCCATCAAAAAGCAGCCCGCCGGGACATAGACCATTGGAAGACCGCCCAACTCTCCCACAATAGGCTGCCAGCCGGCATTGGTGAGCGCCTCAGCGGTAGGGGTAAGAGCCGGCTCTGTGGGCAGCTCAGTAGCAGCCTGCTCGCCGGGCGGCTCAACAGTGACCGGTTCCGAGGTGTCAGGCATATCAGGTATGGCAGGGGCATCGGTTACATCGTCACCGGGCTCGCCCTGCGACGAGCAGGCCAGTCCGGCAACAAACAGCATCAATACAACAAACAAAATACGCTTCATGACAATATCTCTCCTTGTGAACGCTTTTCAGCTTACCAGATAACGAAAAATGGGGCCAGCGAGCACCAAGCTAGGGGATGGGGATCAGGGGTTAGGGCTTGGGGAAAGCCATTCCTCTATTGACCCAACCTGCAACAACGCCGGCAACTCATCACTAACGACTATCGATGGCATTGTTCCAATAGGGTCTTCATGGTAGACTCCAAACATCGAATATTCATCAGGAGCAGCCAAGGACGCCTAGCTCTGACTGCTCCTGTCCTGTTTCAATACAGGTACGGTGCATGACATCCTGGAATCAACCAGCAACCTTCGATGAAACCTACGAGGATGATAGGCCCGGCCTGCTCTCACAGCTCTGGCTCGGCCGCATCACGCTGATCGCTGTTTCGATCATCATCCTACTCAACCTGATGGCGGCCTTATTTGTGGCCGGGTACCAGATTTACTATGATGGGATGATCTTCCCTGGCGTCAACGTATGGGGCGTCGATCTGGGCGGCATGACTCCCGTCGAAGCCGCCGCCGCTCTGCAAGGACAATTCACCTACCCACAGACAGCAACGATCACCTTCCGAGATAACGAGAACATCTGGCCGCTCACGGCCGGTGAACTGGGCGTTCACTTCGACGTCGAGCGCACAGTACAAGCCGCCTACGACGCCGGCAGGCGCCCCAGCCTGATCGACAGTCTGCGCGAGCAGGCTGGGGCATGGCGTGAGGGCGTGGTGATCTCGCCGGTTGTCGTCTTCGACCAGCAAATTGCCGACAGCTACCTGCAGCGCATCACCGCGCAGATCAACCGCCCGGCCATCAATGCCACCGTCCGTGTGGAGAACCTGCAAGCCGCCACCACCCCCAGCCAAATCGGCCGGGAAGTGGACATCCCGGCAACGATGGAGGTGCTGGGGCATCTGATCACACAGCTGGAGAGCGGCGAGGTCGATGTGGTTATCATCGAGACGCCACCTGAAATCGCCAGTGTAGACGAAGCAGCCAGAACCGTCAATGCCATTCTTAGCTCGGACATTGAGATATTTATCGAGAACCCCGCCGCAACAGACCCTGGCCCCTGGATCGCTTCACGGGAGTCGCTGGCGGAGATGCTGGTCATCGAGCCTGCCGGCGGTTCGTACACCATCCGGCTTGATGAGGCTGAGCTTGCGGCATTCTTCGAACCGCTTGAGGAGCAGTTGGTACGCGATCCGGTCAATGCCCGTTTTGTCTTCAACGATGAAACCAAGCAGCTCGACTTGTTAGCCGGCAGCATTCAGGGTCGCACGTTGAACATCCCTGCCACGATACAGAATGTCAACCAGATGGCAGTTGATGAGAAGAGCCGCAGTATCCCGCTGGTATTCGACGTGATAGAACCGGATGTTCCCGACACGGCTGCCGCCGTCGAGCTGGGGATCACCCAGCTCGTATCTTCTGCAACAACATACTTCCCCGGGTCGTCAGAGTCCCGCAAGAACAACGTCCGGACTGCCGCTTCCCGGTTCCACGGCATCGTCGTCAAGCCTGGAGAGGAGTTTTCGTTTGCATATTATCTGGGCGATGTCAGCATGGAGACCGGCTTTGACGAGGCCTGGATCATCTACAACGGGCGGACGATCAAGGGAGTTGGTGGCGGTGTGTGTCAGGTCTCGACGACCGCTTTCCAGGCTGCCTTTTATGCCGGCTTCCCGATCACCCAGCGGGTGGAGCATGGCTACCGGGTCGGGTATTACGAGCGCGGCGAGGGCACAGGGATGGACGCAACTGTGTTCGCGCCCGAAGTAGATATGCGCTTCATCAACGATACGCCCTATCACCTGTTGATCGAGACCTACACCGATACCAAGAACAACACGCTGACATTCAAATTCTATTCCAGCAGCGATGGGCGGACTGTTCAAAAGGACGGACCATACGTCACCAATATCGTGCCACATGGCCCAGCAATCTATGAGGAGAACCCAGAGATACCACCGGGAACGGTCAAGCAGGTCGATTGGGCGGTCGATGGGGCAGATGTGAAGATAATCCGCATCGTCTATCGTGACGGCGAAGTGCTCTACCGCGATACGTTCCTCAGCCACTATTTACCCTGGCAGGCAGTCTACCAGGTCGCGCCTGGACACATACCGGTATCGACATCAACACCTGAACCAACAACTAATTGAAATCACTCGTGTTCATCGAAAAGCGAGGTAGGGCACAGAAGAAGTTCTTCTGTGCCCTACCTCGCGCTTACCTGCTGTCGTGGTGGAACGAGCCCTGCAACCCGTTCATCAACTTATAGAGCGATTGACGGTTGAATGATTGATGTTTGTTTTGTGATCGCTGTGATGATGGAAGAACAATCATTACAACGATTGAACAAAGCACTCAATCGCTGTTCAATCTCAAGCTAAAATCAGTCGTCATCTTCCTTGTTATCTTTATCGAGATCTTTTGGTGGGCCACCGCCCGGCTTGTCACAATCCTCATCGTGAGGGTTACATCCCTGGCCCGGATTGTCCTTGTCACAATCCTCATCGTGAGGGTTGCATCCCTGTCCCGGATTGTCCTTATCACAATCCTCATCATGGGGGTTACATCCCTGACCGGGCTTGGCCTCAAGCTCCTTCTTGATATCACCCCAGCCCATACCCTGTTCGCGCATGGCAAAGATCTCTTCCACCGATTTTCCCGACTCCTCACTGAGCCGATATGCTTCTTTGATCTCGCCGAGACCATAGCCCCGGCAGAACCACTCCATGATATCTTCGACGGTCACACCATAGTCTTCGGCCAGAGCCTCGACGTATGATGGGATAGTGCCGTTATTGCCCTCGCAGCCCGCGCGAGCCGCGTCATCATCGTCAGAATCATCGACGTCATCTTCATCGACCGGTTCGGCAGAATCATCAGGGGGTTCAGGTGCCGGCTCGTCGGTTGGGAAAGCTTCCTCCGTCGGTTCAGGCTCAACAGTAGCTTCGTCACCCAGCACAATGGTTGGCGTGTCGAGCACGTCAACAGCGCCTTCCGGAACATCCGTCAGCGTACATCCAACCATAACAAGAGACAGTACGATCATAATCGCCGGTAATATAATTTTCTTCATTGCGTTTTATACCTATATTTTTATTGACTGCTTACCCGAAACGAGCAAAACAGACTCTGGGATAAATTCACACTCTGACCCTATAACGAATAACCCGGCGAGATGTTACAAATCTCACCGGACCTCTTCAGAGGAATATCCAATTCTTCGTACCCGGATTTGCCCTTTTCGGGCGACCACAAGGGTCGCCTCTATACCTGATTTCCGGTAGGGGTGGGCACAGGGCCCACCCCAGCATTGCAGAATCGCGAGCTACCGAATTTGGATCAACTGTAACTGCCGGGGCATTTGCTTCAAATTGGGGTGGCATGCGGGAATAGCGTGGTTGGTAGTATTGAGGCGTCCCACCACACCCCCTTTGTTGCCATCTACTTACTGAACCTCGCGACGCCCCCTCTCTGCCCGGCAGAAGAGGGGGTGTGACAACATGGGTCAGACTAACAGGCCTTCACTACAATGATGTCATTCCCGCTTTCGCGGGAATCCATACGCCACAAGCTCACACAAGAGGATTTTGGAGCGATTGCCCTGTCGTAACTGCCCACCAGTCCCCTTTTCTGACCAATATAATGTAATATAAAGACAAGAACACCTCCCCATTTTCCTGATTCACGTCTCCTGATAAAAGGCAGGCAGGCCATGTATCGACGTGTATTAGCCTTTGACTTCGACGGCACACTGGCAGAAAACGGATCGGTGCCCACAGAGCTGCAGCGCGCGCTGGTCAAGCTCCATCACCTCGGCTGTGCGCTGTTTCTGGTAACCGGGCGGCGCTTCGAAGGCATTCCCCTCGGCGTATTGAGCGACATCTTCGATGGTATTGTGTGGGAGAACGGGGCAGTCATCTGCCGCACAGCTACCAACGAAGTCTACCTGCCCTTCGGCTACATCTCTCCGCGTCTGGTGGAATCATTGGAAGAGGCCGGCATTCCTCTGGAACATGGTTTGGCCATCGTCTCAACCTGGGCCTCCCACCGTCAAGCCACATGGAAGACACTCAGCGCCTGGGGAGGTGATGCAGCCATTGTAAGCAACAAAGGCGCCCTGATGATATTGCCGGCAGGCGCTGCCAAAGGTCCCGGTCTGGAGAAGCTGCTGGAACTGTGCGGGTACTCACCACGCAACCTGGCCAGTTTCGGCGACGCTGAGAATGACATCTCGCTCTTCCAAACAGGCGAGATTGGAATTGCAGTAGGCAGCGCCGTCTCGAGTCTCAAATCTGTTGCCGATTTGGTAACCAATAAACCAGGCCCAGCAGGAGTACTGGAAGCTCTAGAAACATACTGGCTCAGTGATGTCCCCCCCGACATCCCTGCCAAGCACGCGCGCTGGATCACGTTGGGCAATGACCCTAAAGAAAATCCTGTTTACCTGCCAGGGCCACTGCTGGCAAGCGCCAATATGGGTATCATCGGCGATTCCAGTACCGGCAAGTCCTGGGTGGCCGGGCTGCTCGCCGAAGGGATGCATGTCGCCGGATACCAGGTGCTGCTCATCGATCCGGAGGGAGACTTCCGAGGGCTGCGCGTACTGCCCAGGATGACAGCCGTTGGCGGCGACCAGGGCGCCATGCCTTCCCCCTTTTTGGTCGTCAAGCTACTGGAGGAATCATCGGTTTCAGTAGTCCTGGACCTCTCTATCTATCCCGCATCCTGGCGCGATAATTACATCTCTGATCTGTTGAGAACGCTCCGGCCGCTCAAGGAGCGTAAGTTCCGGCCTCACTGGATCGTCATAGAGGAAGCTCAGCATTTCTTGGGCAACGACGGTGATGAGGCAACCGCCAATGGCTTGCTGCCTTTGCTGGCACATGGAGGCTGTGCACTGGTCTCTTATCGCCCCGACTGGCTGCCTAAGTCGGTCATGACGAAGCTGGATCAATACATTGTAACAGCCATGGTTGAGCCTGAGGCTCAGCAGACTATGCGCGAGACATTCAACATACCGTCAGATCTATCGCTGAGTGATATCCCCTCCCAGCACATCCTGCTCAATGGTGAACAGTTGGTAAGGCTGCGCCAATCCGCTCGACGCGTCCAACACATCCGGCATCTATACAAGTATCTGGATATGCCCCTACCCCGGCACAAGCGCTTCTACTTCCGTGACGAAGAAGGGTACCTCGGTCTGGAAGCTGCCAGCCTGTTTGAGTTCAAGGAGCTGATCACCACACTCCCTATCGGCAGTCTAAGGTATCACCAACAGCAGGGGGATTTCGCTGCCTGGATAAAGAGCTCTCTGGGAGACACCACGCTGGCAGTACAGGTCGCCAAGCTTTCGCGGCGGCAATGGCGCGACGACTCATTGCGCGAGGCCCTTCTCAAACGGGTAACAGCCCGCTATATGGAAATCAATGCCATGCCCTAGTACAGTTGGGCATAAGTTCATCGCCAGATTAAGGCAATCTTCCCAACTGTATAAAGTACTTTGCGTTGCACTTCTCGACT
>JAFGMS010000447.1 GCA_016927375.1 Anaerolineae bacterium | reverse complement strand
CTTGTGATAGCAGTAGGTACATACAAAGCACAAAGCTTTTGACTCGTTGCTCGGCACTCGTGACTCATCACTATTTTCAAAGGAGTAAATAATCTTGGGTATTCCCATTGGCAAGGGGCGACGAGGCCGTCGCAGTTACGCCGATTACAAACCACCTAAGCGCAAAAAAGGTCCTGGCAACGATCCTTTCCGGATTGTTTTTTACCTGCTTGTGATTGCAGTGGGTATATGGGTCTATCGCAACCCGGAACAGGTTAAACAGTGGCTGGCTGACCAGATCCCCGAAGACACTTCGCCGGCAGTGGCGGAAGGAGGGTCAACAACACCGACCCCTTCCCTCGATCAATTTGGTATACAGGCTGAGGAGGCCTACCAAAACGGTCAGCTGGACAAGGCCATTGGATTCTACCAACAGGCAGCCGATCAGGCACCCAACAATGTCGAATACCATTTCCAGATAGCACGCCTGCTGCTCTTTCAGTCGGCAATGCAGTATGGCGACAAACAGACAGAAACCCTGGAGGCTGCATTGAAAGCCGCCGAAAAAACCATCCTGGCAAACCCGGAGCAGCCGGAAGGGTACGCCATCATGGGAAAAGTGCTGGATTGGCAGGGCCGACCTGATGAAGGAGCCTCCCAAATCTTGCGTGCCTTTGAGATCAATGAGAATTATGCTGTTGGACACTCTTATATGGCCGAGATACTTGTCGACCAGACGCGTTGGGAGCAGGCACAGGAATCCATCAATACTGCTCTTGAGCTCGATCCAAACAATGTGGATGTTCGCCGTGATTATGGTTACATTCTTGAGAGCCTGGGTGATTATGCCGGTGCGGCAACTCAGTATGAAACTGCTATCCAGCTCCATCCCAAGCTAAGCTATATCAGGATGGCGCTGGGGCGTGCCTATCGAGTCGTAGGCCGGTATCAGGAAGCACTCGATCAGTTCTTTGAAGTCGCGGCCATCGAGCCGGAAAATGCCCTGATTCCTTATGAAATCGGGCGTACCTATGAAACTTACATCGGTGATCCGGCCAGTGCCTTTCAATACTACGATCGGGCTATCGATCTGGACGAGGAGTTTTCAAGCCCCTGGGTGCGCACCGGGGCCTTGCACTATGTGCAGAGCAGCTACATCCAGGCTATCCCTGCCTTTGAACGAGCACTGGAGCTGGGTGTGCAAACCGTAGATATCTATTATCAGCTGGGATTATCTTATGCTAATGAAGGCCAATGCATGGAGGCGATCCCGAATTTGCAGAAGGCCCAGGATATGGCAGAAGGTGATGAGCGCATTCTGGATGCGGTCAAAGCCGGGTTTGAGCTGTGCGAGCAGACTCCCCCTGAGCCTCCGACCACCACACCATGATCGACTCTCTTCGTTTTGCCCATGTGACGGACATCCATATTTCTGAGCGTGACACCTCGGGAAAGCCCAGCGATTCTCTGGCTGCGTGCTTGATGCGCGAGTGTGTGGCACATCTGAACGATCTATCCGATCTCGATTTTGTGTTAATCACGGGGGATGTGTTGGATGTTGCCAGCATTGCGGAGCTCGATACGTTCCTGGAGATTCTGGAAGATCTCCATAAGCCCTGGCACTTTGTCCCCGGCAACCACGATGGATTTATCGACCCGAGACACCCCGGTGCCTTGAAGCCTCATGAGGCTGTTATGCGTGTCGACCCCCGCATGACCAAGCCGGTTCCGGTGGTCCAACAAGCCTTCTGGAGCCGTCAGCTGTCGCCCGGTGTACAGCTCATTGCGCTCGACACACGTATCGCTGATGACTGGGCCGGTGAAATCGGGCAGGCCCAGATCGATTGGTTGCGCGGGCAGTCTGAGGCACATCAAGAGGATATGGTGATCGTCGCCACCCATCACCCTCTTCACCCCTTGGGACCACATAATACACGGGGGATACTTCACAAGTTTATCTGTGCCAACGGCTGTGAAGTCGAGGCGGTGCTTGATTGTCATCCCAACGTCAAGATGGTGATATCAGGCCATCATCACACTAACCACCTTAGTCTGGTCGATAACGACGGCTGGCAGCGGCTGCGAGTCGTTACTGCTGCATTGGGTGCCTATCCTTGTTCCTATCGCACCATTCGATTGGAGAGACAGGTTTCAGGCTGGCGTGTTGATATACAGACACATTGCGCCGCCGATGAAGCCATGCTGCAAATGGCACACGAGCGGGCAAAGGCCAGTGGTATAGCACGCGAATTCGATCCCGATTCCCCCGCCGCCTGGGCAGCATTTTGTGAGGGCCGCCCGGAAGATCTCGTTTTTCATGGTTGCCTTCGTTGAGCGCAAGCAAGGCTTCCCGACCTACATGTATCGACCGGCATGAGCAGACTGGTTCATGCAGTGCTTGCCCCACGCCTTTCAAGTAGGTATAATTTCGGCACTGGCCACCCTAGCTCAATCGGCAGAGCGAGCGCTTCGTAAGCGCTAGGTTATGAGTTCGATTCTCATGGGTGGCTCTGTGCCCCGGAAATCGGTCCGGGGCTTTTTGCTATCAGCTGTCAGCTTCAAATGCCGGCTACAATATGGCATTCACGGGAAGCCTGAAAGAGACAATAAGTTATAGATGCTAACAGTATCATCGCCGGCGCACTTCTAGGCGGCATATTTGGCAGCTATGCTTTGGCGCATGGTTCGAGTGCTTGAACGCATCGCCGACAAGCTTGAGAAGCTGTAGCAAGTACCAGTTGCAAGGTGACAATTGAAAGCCAAAAGACTTTCCCTATACGAGGATTCTTATGAGTACATCGATTAACTCCCAAGAAGACAACCATACATCGCAGCGGTTTGGCCTCAAACATGCCGCGGCATTGCTGTTCGCTATCGCCGTTCCGGCGCTGATCTATGTGTTCCGCGAACAGGTGCGTGAACTTCAGTATCTAGGCTATTTGGGAGGGTTTCTTACCATGTTGATCGGCAACGCTACTGTGATCTTGCCTGTGCCGGGCTTGATTGTTGTGTTTGCTTTGGGCTCTACCCTCAACCCGCTCTTGCTTGGGTTGGTATCGGGGCCGGGAGCAGCTTTGGGCGAGCTGGTCGGTTATTTTGCCGGCTTCAGCGGCAGCGGCGTTATTGAGAACACCCGGCTGTACCAAAACATCGAGCGCTGGGTGAGGCGCTATGGTCCTCTAGTGATCGCCGTTCTGGCTGCTATACCCAATCCTGCCTTTGATATAGCAGGACTGATCTCCGGCGCATTGGGGATTCGCTGGTGGAAATTCCTGCTGGCGGCCTGGCTCGGCAAAACAATCCAGGCGATTGTCATTGCCTATGCTGGAGCGTTTTCTGTTGGATGGGTAGAGCAGCTTTTGCGGTAAAAGCACCGATAGCTGCCCTTGCCCACCAGGTCAAAGAAACTAACCGGGCCTGCATTACCACTTGTTGATAAATTCGAGCATCCTATCCGGATGCTTACCCACGTAGTTGTAGGCCTCAAATCGTTTCATCTTCCCTTCGAGCCACCAAAACTCTTTTGGCGCTTGTGTTGCCTGATAGAATCCCTCGATATCGCTCAGTTCAGTCCAGGGATCCTCTCTGGCCTGGATGTATAAAGTGGGCACCTTGAGATCTTTTACATAATCCAGGGGAGACATCGCATCCAGGGCATAACCACCTCGCCACTGAACCAGCTTATCTACAATCGGAATGAGAAACAGGCTCAGCGGGGTATAGACCTTCTTCATATAGCTCCGGACAAAAACAGATGCTGAAATCGGTTGGACGGCAACCAGGAACTTTATATCTTCAACCAGCTCTTCCCCTTTACTGAGCGCAACAATAGTTGCATTCGCACCCATGCAAAAGCTCACAAAACCAATCTGAGGCTCATTCAAAGGTGGAAGTTGCCGGATGTATTCAATGGCCCCTAAAACGTCTTTATATTCCTCCAACCCCACACCTGTTATGGCTCGATCACTCTTTCCGTGGTTGCGAAAGTCAAACATCAAGACGGCATATCCGGCCTGGTGAAGCGCTTGCGCCGTTGTCAACAAGTCGACATCCGTCCAGGCCAGCGGCGGGAACCCTTGATTTTTCGCCAGGAAGCCATGACGATTGAAAGGGAAAGGGTGGGTGATAATGACGACTTTGCTTTGTTTGCCTGCTGCATCATTCGCCTCAGCGGGAATGAACCACCCTGACAGAGTCAGGCCATCTATGCTCTTGAACCGGACATCATCGTATGCCATGCCATATTCTTGTGGCGTTTTGACGATGGGCTGCTGCCGGGAAAACAGGATAAGTCCGGAGAAGATAATGCCGGCAACCAGGGAGAAGATAACAAAAATGGCAACAACAATAAGTAGAATGGCGTAAGCTGGCATACTGGCCTCCTTGCTTGAACACGGTGATGAGCCATGAGTGCATAGATTATTGTACTACACTTGGTCTCCCGTACAGTTTTAGGGCGAAATTAGTAGAGGGTCAAGCCGGATACGCTTCCAACGTCCATAAAGGCATTTCTCCTCTGTATCCTTACTCTAGCACAAGACATCCCAAGCCGCTAAGGGAAGTCTGTTCCCATGAACGGGAGGTTTGTCCCCATGGATGGGTTTCGAACTCCCGCGCGTGGGATGCCTGTTCCCATCAACGGAAACCCAATCCCCATGTGCAAGAAGTCTATCTCGATGTGCGGTGACCTAACTCCCATGCATGGGATATTGAGCCCCACGCATGGGGACTTGTCCCTCCTTCGTCAACAAACAGCCTGAGAGAGAGGCTCACAGCTGTTTAATGTGCCAAAATACAGGGAGAGGCTCTACATGCGGAGCCTCTCCCTAATCATCTGCTATTCACTTAGGGTCTTAACATCCTGTTCACCTGCGGGCTCTCTTGGCAAGAGGTAGGAACTTATTCTTTTACGGACCCTTAGAGTAGCTCGCCGGAACCGATGTTTACTCCTCGGCTGCCGGTAGCGCTTCCAATTCTACCGACTCTACCGCATAGTACTCTGACGGCGTCACCGGAAGGCCCAGAGCTTCGTTGTAGAACGGCGCCCCACCGCGGAAATCACCGCGAGAGGCATCTAACAACAATAGCAACCCCAACTCGCCAAGGTTGGTGCCCTCCGGGCCGAAGTCAAGCACTGCCAGCGTCTTGGTATCGCCGGACGGGATGTCGCCAGTCCCGGCGCTGTCCAGGATACCCAGATAGCGCTCGCCCAACGGGGCAATGGTGATGCCGGAGACCAGGTCGGTGACCACCCCCGCGAAGTACCCGTCGAAGGCGCCCACCTCGAGGTCCATCGGCTGGAAGAAGTTGCCGGCGTTCATCCCGATCTGCTCACCACAGATTGTCAGCACGGTGTTGCCGCTGTTAGTGCCGTGATCGGTGTAGAAGTATGCAGTAGCATCGCCGCTAACCAGGTCAACTGCCCAGGTGACGTTGGGACCGCCATCATCGATATTGTAGACCTCGTAGTCAAAGACACCATCCTGGTCCGCGTCGATATCGATGAAGAAGATCGCAGGAGCATTAGCGTGTGTTTGCCGTTCCCATGTGTTGATCGCAAAGGCCATCACAAACGAGTCGTCCGCCGAGCAATACCCGGCCGGAACCGGATAAGTTGCCACACCTACATTGCGCAGGTCGATGATCGGCGAACCCTGCCCCAGGCCGCCTTCAGGCAGGTTGGGGCTGGTTGCGATCAGCGAGTAGGCATCGACGCGCCCTTCGCCAACACCCCGATTAGTCAAATCGACTGAGCCTGATGGAATGCCGTAATCCGGATCGACATCAGGGCCAATCACGACTGTATCTGCGGAGGCCTTAACGTTACCCGACAGGCGCGGCAGCACGTGCCAGGGTAAGTGGACCGGATTGTCGTTGTCTGCAATGCTCCAGAAATCATCCATCTGGACATAGCCGTCGTACTCGAACTGGGTCAATACATCGGCGTTGCCGCCATTTGAGCCGGAGTTGAGCGCCCAATCCTGGAGCTTGTCGCCATCGATGATCAGCGTGACCATAAAGTAGGCCGTCCGGTGCTTGCGCACCCATACGAACGGAGGCGTCTTGATCTGGACCGCGCCGGTATCATCATTAGCGAAGCGGAATGATGATTTCACACGGTATAGGACATGGCGGTTGCTGTAATTGTGTACCGCTACCACGCGCTTGAGTACAGTCTTCTCGCGTGTGATATCGCGGAAGCCGAACGACAGGGCGGCATTGCGCGTCAGGGCATCGTACGCCGCGGCAGGCGTGGTAATGGCCTGATCGGCCCGCACCTCACCACCGCCAATACGTGTGATTGGCGCCACATCGCCACCAGAGAACTCCGGCGTGTTCATGATGTCCGTCTCGCCCGTATTGATCAGCACGGCCTTGACCTCAAGCGGCGAGCGATCGGGATAGGCTTCCATCACCAGAGCGGCCGAGCCGGATACCATCGGTGTTGCACCAGAGGTGCCGCCAAAGGCTGTCGTGCCATCGCCGGTACCAACCTCTGCCGAGACCGATGCGCCAGGCGCACCAATTTCCGGCTTGATGAAGTTGGTCAACATGGTGGGCCCGCGAGATGAAGTGCTCACAAGAGTGCCTACCACAGAGACACCATTGGCCGGATCAAAGAGCGCAGTCACCGTCTCGCCGGCGTTTATTTGCTGCTTGATCAGAGTACCATCCGCCAGGCTGATCATGTAGCCGGGGATGAAGGGATCGCCGCCACCAAAGCCGCCAGGGAACGGCGGATCGGGCAGGTTCTGCGCAATAACACCGACTAGGCCGCCGGCTTCAGCAATATTGGCGATTTTAATACTGAAGGAACATACACCACGGTCGACCAGGACGATCTTATCAGCCAGAGAGTCGGTAAAGGGATCGCATCCGAGCAGGTTCCCGCCCGCGCCATCGCCATACTGCACCGGCTTTTCGATGGCCTCGGTCAACGGTGCGGACCAGCTCTGCCAGATCGCTGTGTACAGCCCCGCAATCGCATCAGGAGCGACGATCTCCATGCGATCCTGTGTCGCCGAAGGGACCTCTGTTTGCGCTACCGACAGCGCAGTGAATGCGGCGGCCGGTGTGCTGGTGATGTAGGGTTTGTCGCCGGCATTACCTGATGCCGCCACGGTCAGAACGCCCACAGCGGTCGCATTGTTGACGGCCAACGACAGATCGTCGTCAAAAGCCTGGCCATAGTCTGAGCCAAGCGACATATTGACAATATCAAGGTGGTCGCTGGTATCGCCATCGCCGTTCGGGTCAACGACGAAATCCATGGCCTGAAGCAGTGCCACGCCACTGCACGCGGTGGTAACGGACGAGCATACCTTCAACGCATACAGCGAGGCATCTGGAGCCACACCGTTCGCACCTGCTATGATGTCGGCTACGTGCGTGCCGTGCCCTCCGTAATCGATCGGGTCGGGATCAGGAGATAGTGGGTCCTCTCCGCCTCCCCAGGTCTCACCCACGAAGTCATATCCACCGACTACCTTGGCTGTGGGGAACAACTCATCAAGTGTTGTATTGCGAGGATCGGAAGGATCGGCACCGTAAGCAGCCTCATAGGCCTCCAGCCTACCGTCGCCGCCTAAAGCAGCATGTGTGTAATCAATGCCACTGTCCAGGACAGCCACCTGTACACCGGCACCGGTAAAGCCGAGATCGTGCGCTGCCGTTCCACCAATATAAGGGACCGTTTCGCTCAAGGTAAGCTTGTAGTCAACCACCGGGTTGATGGTCACAACATCGCTGCGGGCAGCCAGATCATCAATGCCGGCGGCATCGATCTCGAGCACCACCGCGTTGGTGGCCACCTGAGCGCTGCCCAGGACTTCGGCATCAGGGTCGATGGCCAACACGGCATCGACAACCTGACCTTGCTGGGCTACGACATCACCCAACTGGCCTTGCTGAGCAGCTGTATCACCACCGGCCCCAGCCACCTCGGCCACCGAGTCTTCGGTCAAGCGCACCACGACTTGCTGGGTTCCCTCAGCGTCCTGGAGTGTCGTGTCGATTTTGTTGAGGGGAGCCACATCTGAGGCAGAAATCGGGGAGTCGAGCTTGAGCTCGGCCAAAGAAACAGGCAGCTGAGGAGCATTCGCTAACCTGTCTGCTGCGGGGCCGTCCTCTTGTGCAAAGACGCTGGGGCCAGCCAGCGTCAATACAAGCATAAGGACCAGAGCCCCGGCAAGCAATCTGGATATAGTTTTTCCTCTCGATGACATGGGTTATCCTTTCTGTAAAATGACCGGACGAGTCCACCTTAGTGCTTACAATCTGGGAAACGGTTAGGATCGCTGAAGCTTCAATCAGACAATGACACAACGCCAACCTTGAAAGCACCCACTATATCCAAGGTACAATGCGTTGTGACTGAGCAAAATGACTGTGAAGTTGCAGTGTGGATTAGCTTATTGGGGTATAACCCACCCCTATCTTTATTCCCGCCTGTAGTTTAGCATAATATCGACATGTCTTTCAAGGTACCTGGGTACCCGGGTTTTGGTGAGGAGCACTCTAAAATGCGAGACATTTTAACGAATCTGGATACATGGCAGCAGCAGGGTGAAAAGATCGCTGTTGCTACAGTGATGAGCACCTGGGGGTCGGCGCCTCGCCAGGTTGGCTCTAAGATGGCCGTGACCCTCAGGGGTCATATTACGGGTTCTGTCAGCGCGGGCTGTGTTGAAGGGGCGGTCATTGAGGAATCTATGGCTGTTATAGAATCAGGCATGCCACGTGTGTTGACGTACGGTGTTGAGGATGAAGAGGCTTTTGGGCTCGGTCTGGCTTGCGGTGGGGCCATCGAGATCTTCGTGGAACCATTTACTGCTTTCAAGCCCGTTTACGCTCTGCTCAAGGAACAACTCGAGGCCCGGCAGCCTATGGGCATCGCCAGCGTGCTCGATGGGCCGTCTGAATGCACCAATCGCAAGCTGGCGGTGTTTGTCGATGGCCATACCGATGGCGATCTCGTGCTGCCCGGCCGGCATGATGAAATCGTCAAGATCGTCGTCGATATGATGCCGCGAGAGATTGGCGGCATCGTCGAGATCAATGGAATGTCTCTTTTTGTCGATATTTATCCGCGGGTGCCGCGCATGATCATCATTGGTGCCGTTCACATCGCCGAAATTCTCGCACCGATGGCCCACCTGGCCGGCTTCGAGGTCCATATCATCGACCCCCGATCCGCATTTGCCACCCGTGAGCGCTTCCCGCACGCAGCCAGCATCACACGGGAATGGCCGGATAAGGCACTAGCCTCAATGGACATCGATGATGCTTCCTGCGTTGTCGTGCTGACCCACGATCCCAAGTTGGACGATCCGGCATTGCAGGTTGCTTTGACCAGCGATGCGCGTTATGTGGGGGCTTTGGGCAGCAAACGCACAAACCGCCTGCGCCTGGAACGGCTTGCCAAAGCCGGGCTGGGCAAGACCCAACTGGCTCGCCTCCACGCACCTATCGGGCTGCCGCTGGGCAGCCGCGGCCCTGCCGGCATTGCCATCAGCATCATGGCCGAGATCATCCAGGTCAAAAGCAGCACGCCGGCAGTTTGACCCGGCCCGGCAGCGGAGTAACCATGTCATCCGCGCTCCGGTTCGAAAATCCTTGTTGACCGGTAGGAAGCGTTTGAGGGATGGGTAGGAAGCGTTGGGCAATAGTGTGAAGAGCATCGACCCGAACAAAGCCAGATATACCACCCCAGATCAATGCATTCCGGAAGGCATTTCAACAATTGATATCATGGGTGCGATTTCTTCCTGTCGCATCCATGATATCAATTGTCTGGTGTTTGATTTATAAGAACGTAAGGAGTGGGCAAACAACAAGCTGGTTTTCAGGCTCTCAAGCAGGCACATCGTCCTTCATCAGAAAGGACTGTTGGAGGATGGTATCCAGACGTTGGGATGCTTCATGGGCATCTATGTCCGGCTGGGCGGCCAATAAGCCGCTCAAAAACTTATGCGCTTTATCCATCAATCTGACATCTCCACTGGAGGGTTTTGTGCTCTGCCCTCGCCAGCTCAGGTCTCGCAGGGCCTCTGCAACACGCAGCGGGTCGCCGCTCCCAATCTTGCGGTCTATCTCCGTCTGGCGCAAGCGGAAGTCATCGGCGAGTTCCTGAGGGACATCGGATAGGACATCGATGATGACTTCCGGGCTCACTATCTCGGAAAGCCCGAGTTGTTCTGATTGTTTTACAGGGATTAACAGTCTTTCACCGACGACAAGGTCGATCACATAGTAAGTTTGCTCGTTGGCCATGATCTGCATCCGCTGAGTATCGACCACCGTCCCTGCCCCATGGCGGCGGTGTAGGACGAGGTCTCCTTTCTTGAACATTGATGATCCTTTTCGTTATCACGAAAAAACCGGTCGTAGTGGAACGGTGAGGAGTGTTTTGAACCTTGTGATGCGTTTGAGCTTCGCTCCACCTTAATTATAGCCCATAACTGATTTGGGCGCTGGCACGCTGAAGCTATGGCAGCAGTTTCAAATCTGGGGCAAGTTTTCATCCTCCCTTGTCCGTCCATCCTACATGGGTACCCTTTTCCGTTCGGAATTTGGGGTCTGTCCCGAACCCGGAATGCCCCCTAAGCTATTGTGGAACCGATGGCGGAATGACTGATAATTGAAAATGCACCCCGTACAAACTCTGACTGTGCTATCCGGGGAGGCGTCCAAGCGTCGTCCAAGCATCCTCCTTCCATCTCCCTTCCATCCTCCTAGATTTACGTATAAATTCGT
>JAFGMS010000446.1 GCA_016927375.1 Anaerolineae bacterium | reverse complement strand
TTCCCGTTTTCACGGAAATGACACGCAGTTCGCGAGGCTGAAAGCGGATCATCGAGCAATACGAGGCTCTTAAGTTGACACTTATGGCGCGCTAACTAATTATTCGAAAACGGGGTTTTCCCCGGAAAAACTGCCGTGACGCGGTATTGGGTGCAAAACTGAGTGCACTTCGCCTGGCGGTATCTGCTACAGAATAAGCGACGATACAATCAGGACGGCTAACGGTCAATCCTGCAACACAACCAAGGATATCTCATGCGTATTATCGTCTATACAAGCAAAGGCGGTGTTGGCAAGACAAGCATCGCGGCAGCGACGGCTCTCCGCTGCGCCGATCTTGGATACCGGTCGCTGGTGGTCAGCACCGATACCGCCCACTCGCTGGGCGATTCGCTGCAAGCGGAGCTGGGGCCGGAGCCCATCGACATCACCAAAAACCTGAGCGCCCAGGAAATCGATGTCCACTATTCGATTGAGAAGTACTGGGGCGATTTCCAGAAGTTCATGCTCACCCTGTTTGCCCAACGTGACATCGATGACGTCATTGCCGAGGAAGTTACCATCCTGCCCGGTCTAGAAGAGGGGGCCAGCCTGCTGTGGTTGAGCGAGTATGCCATCAGCGGAGACTACGATGTGGTGGTGATCGATGCAGCACCCACCGCTGAGACGCTGCGGCTGCTCAGCCTGCCCGACGTGGCGCGCTGGTGGGTAGAGAAGCTGCTGCCGCTGGGCCGGACAGCCGCCCGCATCCTGACGCCGGTCGCCCGTCCATTTGGTGTAAAGACACCAGACGTTGAGGCAGTTGAAGCTGTCGAGCGTCTCTTCGAGACGCTGGATGAGGTGCGTGCCATGCTGAGCGACAACAGCATCTCCTCGATGCGGCTGGTGGTCAATGCTGAGCGGATGGTTATCAAGGAGACACAGCGCACCTACACTTATCTGAACCTTTATGGCTACCCGGTAGATGCCGTTATCTGCAATCGCCTACTGCCCGACGACGTAACTGATACCTACTTCGAGAGATGGAAGGCATCACAGGCAAAGCATCTGGAGCTGATCCACGAATGCTTCGATCCGCTGCCGCTGCTGACCGTATCGCTCTTCAACACTGAAATGGGTGGTTTAGATTTGCTGAGGCGCATGGGTGAGAAGCTCTTCGAGGACCGTGATCCGACCGACCGCTGGTATGCGGGTGAGATACAGACGCTGGAAGCTGCTCCTGACGGCGGATACCTGATGCGCATTCCCCTGCCCCTGGCCGATAGAGCCAAGATCGACCTCTACCGGGCAGCCGACGAACTAACATTGACTATTGGAGCATACCATCGTAACATTATCTTGCCACGCGTGCTGTGGTCCCTTGAAGTTGATTCGGCGCGGCTGCATAAGGGGACGCTGGTTGTGAGCTTCATCAAGCAGAGAGAGGGGCCAGACAGCGCGGCCCAGAGTTTTGACCTATAATAGGAATCGTTTGTCCAGAGCGTGCTGGTATTCCAACTTTTTCCCGGCTAATCGAAAGGGGGCTGTTGTGATGAAACGTTTCGCTTTCTCCATGTTGCTAATTGCCATTCTGGCTATGGCACTCGCATGTGGCTCTACCGGGCCAACCGCCTTTGGCTTATTGCGTGATGCCGCAGATCATATGGTAGAAGCAGCAGATATTGCATTCAGCATTGAGCGTATTGGTGAGACTTATGGATATGACATGGGGACAGGCACACCGGCCAATGTGACAGGCTCAACAGGGAAATATGAAGCGCCAGATAAGGCACAGATCCTCATGGATCTCGATATTGGTGGGGAAACCATGACGATGGACATCGTGATCATCGATACCAGCAGCTATGTCAAGATTCCTCCATTGATCAACGAGTATGAGCCAATGGATATGGAAGAAGGACTTGGCGCCTCCGATATCTTTTCAGAGGATACCGGCCTTCCTTATCTCATCAAGAGTAGAATCAAAAGCACCACATTGGCAGAAGAGGAAGAGACCGTAGACGGCATCACATGCTACCATATTACCGCTACAGGGGATGCCGATGAAATATCCGGTGTGATCGGTTTTGGCGGCGAGACAGGGGGGGATGGAGACGTAGATATCTGGATCGCAAAAGACACCGGCAGGTTGTATCGCATCACTGTGACGGATCAAAACGGCAACGGTTGGAGCATGACCCTCACTGCCTATGATCAGGGAGTTGATATTCCCACTCCGTAACGCACATATCTATACCTGACATTGACTCCGGCGGCCTTAGAAAGGCCGCCGGAACGTTTTACAGTCTTTGTCTATCGGGCCAGGTACGGTATCCTCGATACGGCATAATACAATCCTGTTTGATGAACCCAAGGACATCCTTCATGAGATACCCCATCACCGAGAACCTCTTGCTTCGCACAGTTGAGAATGACAGCGATATTCAGAAAGTAATCGACCTTTGCAACATCGTGTTTTCAGATACCGACCAACCCGACCCGCGGGTCGGCGCATGGGTTTCGGCCCTGCTAACGCCGGGCAGCCATCCCACACTGACCTTCGATGACTATTTCCTGGTCGAGGATACTGATATAGGTGAAGCTGTCTCCACGCTGAATGTCATCCCGCAAACCTGGACCTATGATGGCATTCCCTTTGGTATGGGGCGCATCGAGATGGTCGGCACGCGCAAGGAATATCGCTGCCGGGGATTGGTAAGGGAGCAGTTCAAGGCTGCCCATCAGCGCTGCGAGGAACTGGGGCTACAGGTCCAGGGTATCACCGGCATTCCCTGGTACTACCGGCAGTTTGGCTATGAGTATGCTCTTGAGTTGGGTGGCGGATACAATGTAGCACTCAGCATGCTCCCGGAGGCACCCGCTTCTTCACCGCTAAACCTACGTGAATGGGAAACGTCAGACTTGCCACGGCTGGAGGAGCTGTATGCTTCCTCTGTCCAAAAGAGCCTGATCACCTGCCGGCGTCCCACCGAGCATTGGCATTACCGGTTTGGAAGCCAACAACCGGATGGGGTCCAGAAACACTGGCTGTACGTCATCACACGTGCCGGTGCGATTGTTGGCTATGTCGCTATCCCGCTGGACCGCTGGGGGCCACACGAGCGGATCGTTGAGCTGGTGCTGAATGTCCCCTACCCCGACATTATACCCTGGCTGCTGCCTCGACTACGTGATGAGATCCCTGTGCGCTTCCCGGATGCCGAGCCGCCCGTCCAGAGTATCTACTTCAATATGGGCCGCCAACACCCCATCTACCCCTATCTGAAAAGCTACCAACCCGTGTATCGCCCCACCTATGCCTGGTATATACGTGTCCCTGATCTGGCAGCTTTCATCAATCATATTGCACCGGCCCTGGAAAGACGCCTCTCCCGCGGCCCGCTGGCCGGGCT
>JAFGMS010000445.1 GCA_016927375.1 Anaerolineae bacterium | reverse complement strand
TTCCCGTTTTCACGGGAATGACACGCAGTTCGCGAGGCTGAAAGCGGATCATCGAGCAATACGAGGCTCTTAAGTTGACACTTATGGACAGGTAACGATTGGATAATTGTCTGGTCGTTGCAACAATCTGTTTTTCAATCGTCAATCATCAATAACTTGAACTCAGGACGAAGTGGTAGCACACGAGAGTAATGTGTTTGGTTATTGGGTTGCCTTTTTTGCCTCACCATCTTGACCACGTTATTTCCGGGCCCTACCGACGAAGTCAATATCCTAATAAAAGGAGATATAGAGCAGTGTGAGTAGAGGATGGCTGGAGTGTGCCAATGTTTGGATGTCTTTTTGACCTCCCCTTGGCCTCTTTGTACACTTTGTCTTATGGACGATTATTCCAACCTTGAGGCTCTTCACACTGATCTCACCCGCTGCCGTCGCTGTGCGGAAGCAGGGTACCATATCGAAGGGCAGCCTGTCTTTTCCGGCTCGCAGTCTGCGCGCCTGATGTTAATCGGCCAGGCTCCTGGTGTAACAGAGGTGAAGCTTGGTTATCCTTTTGGAGGAAGCGCCGGGCAGCGGCTGTTCAAGTGGTTAGCGCAGGCTGGGTGGGAGGAATCGGGTTTCCGTGCCACCTGCTATATGACCAGTGTGACCAAGTGTTTTCCTGGGCAAAATCCGAAAGGCAATGGTGATCGCGTGCCTTCTGCTGCCGAGCAGAAGCTGTGCCGTCCGTGGCTTGATGGCGAATTGGCACTTGTTGAGCCCGAGATCATCGTGCCGATTGGCGGTCTGGCAATTCGGCTCTTTTACTCACCAGAAATCAAGCTAGAAGATGTAATTGGTAAGTCTATGGTAGATGACGCGGGACGTCAGATTGTGCCGCTCCCGCATCCTTCCGGTGCCTCTCGCTGGCACAGCAACCCCCGGCATCTGGGCCAAATTGAGCAAGCGCTTTTTTGCCTGCGTATGCTCAAGGCTGAGCATGGCCTGTGATGGGGGATGGGATTCCTTTCTTGGAGCAATAATGGTGATTGGTAAAAAAGATGAAGAAGCGGATATACGTATAGCTGTTGATGTACCCATCCCCCCGCGATGGGCGCTGTTTGTCCTGATGGCCTTGATGATGCTCTCTTATCTGGGGTTGCAGATGGTGATTGCGTTGGTGGTTGTGATCTGGATGGTCATCACCGATCAATCTGTGGCCCCGGAAGCGTTAGCGAGCTCGGAAATGTTTACCTGGGTAAGCCTTGTGTCCGGCGCTGTGGGCGCGGTGGCGACAGTCTGCCTGGCTCTAGTCTGGCCACGGCTCTGGCATTGGGTTTCCTCTAGAGACAACGGTGGAATAGAAGGTTGGCTGGGATGGCGGAGGCCGCTGCATCTTAGCCTATGGATCGTCCCGATCATGACCTTGCCCTTCATGTTGCTTGTGGTGCTTGGGGTTACACAGGTATTTGGTGAGGCAGAGGTCGATGTCCAGCTGCTGCTTTTCACTACCCCGAGTCTCCGGATTGCTACTTCGATAGTGGTTAGTACGATAATACCCCTGGCCGAGGAGCTTATCTTCCGTGGGGCACTCTACAATGCATTGTTACCGTCAAAACGAGAGGCTGTGCCGGAATGGCAGCGACAGGCGCTGCCGCTCATTGTGACCAGCATCTTGTTTGCGGCCGTGCATTTGTTAGCAGGTTTTGAGACTCCTGCGGCGATTGTTCAGGTTACTATCCTGTCATTTTACCTGGGAGGTATTCGCGCTGTTACCGGCTCAGTTAAATCCAGCGTGGCTGGTCATGTCACCTGGAACCTGGTCAGTGCCCTAGCACTGGCATCTAATATCCCGTTGTAGGGTGGTAGCATGATAGATCCAGCTTTGCCCTTCATGTCTCGTCGATCTCCTGTTTATGCTATGCGTGGCATGGTGGCGGCCAGCCAGCCGCTGGCCGCTCAGGCCGGATTGGAGATCCTGATGCGGGGTGGCAATGCCGCCGATGCGGCTATTGCCACTGCGGCTGCTCTCAATGTCACCGAGCCTACATCTACCGGCCTGGGAGGGGATTGTTTTGCCTTGTTCTATGATGGCGAGACCGGTAAAATCGCCGCTCTGAATGGCTCGGGACGTGCGCCTGCCGGCCTGACCCTCGATCTTCTGCGCCGGCAGGGTCTAGACCATGCTTTGCCACCCCTTCATGCTCATACGATTACCGTGCCGGGGGCCTGCGCGGGCTGGTGTGATCTGCTGGAGGCACATGGGACGCTGGATAGGCCGGCTGTCTTGGCTCCAGCCATCCGTCTTGCTGAAGAAGGATTTCCTGTTGCGCCGATCACCGCGTATTTTTGGGAGCGTGGTGCTCAGCGCCAGCTTAAAAACGCCCCCGGTGGGCACGAGCTGCTGCTCGATGGTCGTGCACCACGCGCAGGCGAGATCGTGTCCAATCGTAATCTGGCAAATACCCTGCGCGCCATCGCTGAGGGGGGCAAGGAAGCGTTTTACCAGGGGCAGGTCGCTGAAAAGATCGCTGCCAAAGTGCAGGAATGTGGTGGTGTAATGAGCATCGATGATCTGGCTTCGCATACATCGACCTGGGAAGTTCCTATCAGCACAGTGTACAAAGGTATTCGTGTCTACGAGTGTCCGCCCAACGGCCAAGGACTTGCGGCCCTTCTTGCTCTGAATATCCTTTCTCGTTTCGACTTGTCCTCCGATCCCCTATCGGCAGAGCGTCTGCACCTTGTGATTGAAGCATTGCGCCTGGCATTTGCAGATACTGCCTGGTATGTGGCCGATCCTGCCTTCTCGCCGGCACCGCTCGATGCTTTATTGAGCGCTGATTATGCAGCCGAACGGGTTCAGCTCATCGACACCCGGCGAGCCATCATGGACCAACAGCATGGGGTTCGCGTCGCCGGCTCAGATACAGTCTACTTCAGCGTCGTCGATGGGCAGGGCAGCGCCTGTTCGTTCATCAACAGTAATTACATGGGCTTCGGAACGGGGATTGTGCCGGAGGGGACGGGCTTCTCGCTCCAGAACCGGGGGCACAACTTCTCGCTCGACCCCGAGCATTCCAATGTGCTGGCGCCCCGCAAGCGTCCTTATCACACCATTATCCCCGGCATGGCGACTCGCGAATCGGATGGCTCGCTGTATGCCAGTTTTGGTGTAATGGGTGGATTCATGCAGCCGCAAGGGCATGTTCAGGTGGCTTTGGGGTTGTTGGACGATGGGCTTGACCCGCAGGCTGCCCTTGACCGCCCTCGCATTTGCATCGAGGATGGCACAGCGGGTGGCCAAGTTGCTCTGGAGGAAGGTATTCCCACATCGGTGATGTCCCAGTTGGCTGCGATGGGGCACCGGGTGCGGCCCGTGAATGGTTATGACCGAACTGTCTTCGGGCGAGGGCAAATCATCCTACGCGATCCGCGGATTGGTGTTCTGTGCGGCGGCAGCGACCCACGTGCTGATGGCTGTGCTCTGGGTTTTTGATTTGAACGGCCAGGATCGATTTCCCAACCGCGCTGTTTTGCGGTAGATTAACCGGACAATACATTTTGGAGGAAGCCAATCATGTATACTGTCGAAGAGATTATTCGCGAGCTGCTCGATCCAGTTCTTGGTCTTGCAGGTGAAATCCTGCGCCCGCTGGGTACTTTGGGTTTAGGAATGGTTGCCGGCTCGGTGCTGCGCCAGGCGGTCCAGTATAAGCAGCCGGTTCGCTTATATACTCCCCTCATTTTCCTGGGTGTTGTGGCCTTGTTTGGCTTGCTGTCCTATGCTCCTTTGAGCAGTCCTGGAGCGTTGGCAATGGCTGGAATTGGTTTGTATATTGGCTACATGCTTTTAGGCCGTAAGGCCGCTGGGCCGGCAGTTCCTATGGTTAAGGAAGCGGATGAAGATGAAGTTGCTTCCTCATCCTGATTATGTTAGTCTCGCTCATCGGTTTCCGGTTGAAGATCTGGTATTCTGAATCGTACCACTGATGTTTATGTGTGAGGGTGATTTGTCATGAAACTGCCGCCTGACGGCGATGACCCAACTGATGACTCTTACGAGATCGATGAGCCGCCATTCGATCCGGTGATGGATACGCGTCCTCTCAAGCCGCTCTATCCCAAGCCCAAACCGGCAGATGATCGACCGCCTGCGGCGACGGTTTTGCAGGAGGCTCGGCCTGGGGCCGGGCGTAAATCATTGCCTCATGTCGGAGGAGATACCAACCAGGTCCGTCTGGTTCCTAAGCTGCCAAGCCTGCCATACTGGCGGGTTATATTCTTGGTCGGCAGTACACCCCCCCCAACAACTTTAGGACTAGATGTGCGGCATGAGCTCGTAGTAGGCCGGGCTGACGCTGGCGATGAGTCTTCCCCTGGGCTTGACTTGACACCTTACCTGGCGGCCGAACAGGGCGTTTCTCGCCAGCACGCCGTCTTGCTCCCCATGAGTGAAGGACTGTGCATCGCTGATCTGGGCAGCAAGAATGGAACGTGGATCAACAGCCAATTCCTGGAACCAGGCAGGCGCCACCAGCTTGCCCCAAGTGACCGTGTTGAGCTGGGACTGCTGCGCCTGGTAGTGCGCAGTATCACTTTGCAGGCCCGTACCCAGAACCGCGAGGAGTGAGAGGTGCGGGTGTATTTCTTTGTTGCCCTTTCATTATGTAGAGTAGAAATCACCTCATGCTCTCTACCCCCGAGTTGAACACGGCCGCTGAAGCTATCAGCCGAGCCCGGCTGGTTGCGGTCTCTAGTGGAGCAGGCATCTCTAAGGAAAGCGGTATCCCAACCTTTCGTGAGGCGCAGACCGGTCTGTGGGCTAGATATGATCCGGAGCAGCTGGCAACACCTTCGGCCTTCAGTCGTAATCCTGATTTAGTGTGGGCGTGGTACATGTTCCGGCGCGATCTGGTGGCGCAGAGCCAACCCAATCCCGGCCATCATGCTCTGGTTGAAATGGAAGCGAGGGTCTCCAAGCTGGTTGTTTTGACCCAGAATGTCGATGGCTTGCACAGGATCGCAGGCAGTACAGATGTGGTCGAGCTGCATGGAAATCTGAGGCGTTTTAAGTGTTCTGGAGACTGCCGGGGCTCTCCAACTATCATTGATCTGGACACGATTGAGCATGATCAGGAACATGCTCCTGCCTGCCCGCATTGCGGGGCGCTTATTCGCCCAGACGTGGTCTGGTATGGAGAGATGCTTCCTCCTGGTGCTCTGGAACGTGCCTTTGATATTGCAAAGCAATGCGATGTGATGCTGGTGGTGGGGACTTCGGGCGTGGTCCAGCCAGCTGCCTCTCTTCCCGTCGAGGCTCGACATGCCGGTGCGACTGTGATCGAGGTCAACCCGATGCCGAGCCAGATTGCGCCGGTGGTGGACATCTTCTTGCAGGGTCCTGCGGGGCAGGTCCTTCCTCTTTTGATCGATGCACTGCAAGCGTTTAGGAATCGTAGCCTGGGCGCATAGAATGAGGGATAGTTCGCTGGTAGAATGGAGTGACATGAGCGAAAGAACAGGCAGGCTCAGTCTTATGGTGCCATGTTGGGCTCATCCTGGGCATCCGATATTCTGGTTGGAATCCTTTCGTCAGGTACGCAATCGCAGTCTGATGACGTTTCAGAGGATATTTCTTCCTATATTGTTTGGCGTTACCGGCATGGCTATCCTCGTCGTTACAGTGCTCATGCTGCCAATCGGGATCTCTGATAGTCCGAATTCTGCTGTACAGCTTATCTTGGGATTTGCGATTGGTACGCTGGCATGCATCCAGATCGGAGCTGGGGGGATTGCCAATTTACTGACCGTGCTGTTGGCTGCACCGCTTATCAGTGGTGAGATCGAACTGCAAAGCTGGCGGCTGCTGCGCACAACGATGATGCCTTTGCCGGAAATTGTCTTTGCCAAGCTGGCTGCGATTTTGAATGAGCAGCGCATCATGCTCTGGGGATTGTATGTCTTGAGATTCATCAGCACCGGAACCGTTGTGCTTTTCATTGTGTACGGTGTGATGCGGCAGGATTTATATTATAGTGACATACAATTTAGGACATTCTTTATCAGTGGCAAGTGGTTGGCCTATATCATCTTGATGACGGCAATTGCCTCTTACAATCTCAGCCAACCTCTGGTTCAGTCTGTGCTCTGTGGTATGCTTGGTCTGGCTGCATCGGCCTACACACGAACGCGTTCGCAGGCAATTGCGGGTGGGCTTGTAGCGCGGCTCATCTGCTGGATTGGAACGACGCTGCTGCACATTGGGCTGATCTATGGGATTGTGTATCTATTTGACAATTGGTCATCGCCATCTTACGCTCATCTGGAAATTTTTCATAATATGCCCACGCCTACTAGTTCTCAAATCACCTGGGCATCATATCTTATGGCCAGCGGTTATTTGATGGGTTTCCTGGCTGCACAGGTTGGTTTTATTCTATTTCTTGCGGGTATCGTATTGCGGCGCGCCCGCCGCCTGGAGGTGTAAGCAATGTCCGGGCAGGCGAAGGATGGGCAGTCTGATCGGCCAGGCAAGCAGCTGAAGAGGAAAAATCGGCAGCGCAGGCGTCGTTTGTTGCAAGTTGGTGGTCTGCCGTTCACTTTGATGATGGCTGCCTGTCTGCTGCTGGTCGTCAACGGGGTATTCATATCAAAGGCACCGTCGTGGGTGACTGATCCGGATGAGTACCTGCTGGGGCAGCGGATCTTGGGCACGCTGGGGACGCTTACCGGCCTGCATCTGATCGGCACCTGGTTGTTGGGACTGTTAGGGGCTGCTATGGCAGGCGCCGCAGCAGCAGGGCAGGGGGGAATGCTGCGCCAGCGACTGACAGTTTTACACCGGCGGACAATGATCGTAGCCTGGGCGGTGTTCTTGTTACGTTGGATATTGCTGGCGGCCCTGATAGTAAGCGCTATTCTTGCCGATAGATATATCAGCAACGTGAGCATCACCGGAGACGACTACTTTAATGTCTTTGGAGTAGAGTGGGTGATCTCTGTGGTTGCGTTGGTGACCCTGCTGATTCATTTGCTGTCCGGTCCCTTTCTCCGGCTGCGTTACAGCATGGCGGTCGGAGCACTGGGTGCAACCTGGTCACGCCAGCGCCGATGGCGGTTGTTGGCAGCGGTAACAGCGCGGACGGCCGCGGGACTATTGGGCTCGGTGGCTCTACTGTGGGGTGGGGTGTTTGGTATACTCATCATCTTGACAATCCGGCAGCCTTTGTCTCATTCTTTGCCCATCGACTTTCATCAAATCTTCTTTCCAGCGTTATCCTGGTCAATGGCAAGTTCCCTCCTCTTCTTATTGGGGCTCACAGTGCTGATTTGGCTATATGTGATCGGCCAATTGGTGCTGCCGTTCTGCTTGCTTTGGTTGGCACGTTGGCGTCTTGCACATAGAGTACCTGTAGCCGAGCGGCATATCCGGCGTTGGGAGGTGGCATCAATTGAAGAAGCCGCATTGCCTTCTGCTTCTGTGAAAGCAGCGGACGTGTAGGGACGCTTCCTGAACGCCGGGTAAGAGCCGGCTCGTTACTTAATGGCGCAAAAGGTATAATGGATCAGTGTGGAAAAGTGGGGTTAGCCTCAGACACTAAGGTTTTTTCGACATTGAAGATTGGTCATTTCAGTCGAAAGTGCGTCTACATTGGAACATGATACTTCCCAAAAGAAACCTTTAGGGTCTTCCATGGACGCTTGTTTCCACTATTCCGCGTAGACCCTTATTTTGTCAAAGTCCATGCGCGGGAATGGCAGAATTGGTGGAGGTGGGTCGCAACAGGCGGATGTAGAGCTTTTGACAGACCTCAACACTCAGCACCTTGACAATATCACATTACACTCAGTGCTGGTGACGGATATGGGTGATGCAAAGCATCACTTGTCACCCGTACTTGCCGGATTTTAATCCGACGACA
>JAFGMS010000444.1 GCA_016927375.1 Anaerolineae bacterium | reverse complement strand
TTCCCGTTTTCACGGGAATGACACGTAGTTCGCGAGGCTGAAGGCGGATCATCGAGCAATACGAGGCTCTTAAGTTGACACTTATGGGTTGCCAACTTTTACCTCCCATTTCGTTGCGGGGGGGGCGTGTACCAACCGCCCTAAATTCTTGCAGGAAGGCAGCAGCCGATCTTGGGGCTGGTGGTGGTTCAGCCAGATCCAGATGCGGGACGAGAAAGCGACGCTGTACGCCAAGAGGCTCCCGGCAGGAACATATATATTCACCTACCAGCTGCGCTTAGGCGTCCCAGGTGAATACCATGTGCTGCCGGCGGTCGTCCAGAACTTTTACTTCCCGGATGTGTATGGTCGTACAGGTGGGATGCTTTTCACTATAAACCCGTGAGGTCAAAGCAGCTGCATGAGAAACGTGTGGAACCCACCACAATTTTGAGATAAGGAAGAACAGTATATGAATGGGGGCAGGCCTTGAAGTTGGCCTGCCCCCATTCCAAAGTGACGTGTTGCCTTATGAACCGTTAAGGCTGATTTCCTCCGCCTTGCTCTCCGCTGCCACCGTTGCCATTACCGCTGCCATTGCCCCCGCCGTTACCATTGCCGGCACCAGGTGTCGCCTTGGGGCCCTGTTGTGCTTCATCGCCATCCTTCTGTTGGTCTCGTGACTGATCCCGATTGCCGTTCTCGGCACCAGGCGTATCATCTGGCGGCCCTGCCGGTCGATCCTCAGTTGCCCCACCACGATATTGCCTGCGGAAGGCCTCCGGGTCATCGATGCCTTTCTGAGCCTGTTCGCGCACCTGGTTCATCACTGCCTCGCCTTGCTCAAAATCAGCATCCTGCATCTGCTGAGCTTGTTCCTGTGCCATATTGCGCAGTTGTTCCAGCGCCTGTACCATCTCTGGTTCCTGAAGCTGAGCTACCAGCTGAAGGGTCTGCCCAAACTGGCTTTGAAACTGCGCCATGGTGGCCTGATCGGGTGTTTGCCCGGCCTGGACCATGGCATGCACTTCGTTGGCTCGCTCGTTAGCCAACCCGAGGCCGAGTTTAGTCTGCGCTTCTGTCGTCGTAGCCAGCCTGGTCTGAACTTGCTCCATCTGCAGATCGAGCGGATAAAGCGGCTGGCCGGGCAGGCTGGCATCGGCGGCAAAAGCCGTGCCTGTGGCTGTGCCGGAGATCAACATCACTATCATAGCTACCTTTGCCATTGTCGTCATAAGAAAACCTTCCTTTCTTTGTCTCGTGAATAGTTGTCTTCTATGACGCATGACGCGGCTGCCAGATACGGCTTGCTCTTGACGGATCTGGTGGGCTCTTGACAAAAAGGCTTGCTTTGTTGCCGTTCGGCGCACAGGGTCGGGAGCAGGAATATCTCGCATAACCTTAAATGTTTCCTCTAGATCCCCATGTGAAATTTCTTCAGGCATAGTCTTTTCTCACAATCCGCTTAGGCCATGATGTTTGCTAGATGACGGCGGAGGGCCCCCAGCGCGCGATGCTGGAGTGACTTTACGGCACCAACCGGCAACCCAACAATGCGGGCTACTTCGTCATTTTCTAACCCCTCAACGAACTTTAGCAGGATAATCGAACGCTGTTTAGGCGTCAGCTTTTGCAAAGCAGTGTGAGCATGCTCGATCAGGATGGCCTGTTGAGCTTGCTCGTCAACACCAGCACCGCCGGCGTATAGGGTCTCATCAAACTCCAGATGATCGCGGTATACAAGACGGCGCGACTCATCGATTACCAGATTGGTGGCCACCTTGAATAACCATGCTTTCAGGTAGCGCTCCGGCCCGTGCCCGGTTTGGAGCTTAGCCAACAAACGTTGGAACACCTCACCGGCCAGATCTTCAGCCGTCTCCACATGCCTGACCTGGTGGTAGATGTAACGATACAGCGGCTCATAATACCGATCAAAGATCGCCGACAGCGCACTTTCATCGAAGCGGCGCGCCATCCGGATCAGAGTTTGATCATCTAAATCTGTGCTCATTATAGATCGTTCTATCCTTAAGACGCACAAGGTGGAGTAGAGATATGGGCTGCCGCCGGATACTGGAGACAGCCCCTCGCTATCGACGCTGCCACGCTAAGATATCACCTCTAATTCCTTGCCTACTTTTTCAAATGCTGCTAGCCCGTGCTCCAGGTCATCGGGGGTGTGGGCGGCGGTATTCATCACCCGGATGCGGGCCTTGCCTTTGGGAACGGTCGGGTAGCCGATGGCCATGGCAAAGACGCCCTCTTCAAACAGGCGGCGGCTGAACTGCTGCGCCAGCGGCGCCTCTCCCAGCATCACCGGGACAATCGGCGTTTGGGTCATGCCCGTATCAAAGCCCAGCTTCTTCATCCCCAACTTGAAAGTCTCGGCGTTCTGCCACAACCGGTCGACTTGCTCGGTGCCGGCCTCCAGCAAATCGACGGCGGCCAGACAGGCAGCAATGTCGGGGGCGGTCATGGCTGATGAGAACAAGAAAGGCCGGCCGCGCTGGCGCAGCCAGTCGACAATCACTTGGCTGCCTGCCACCATTCCACCAACTACCCCGAAGGCTTTGGAGAGCGTGCCCACTTCGATATCGACCTTACCATGCAGGTGGAAGTGATCGACGATGCCGCGGCCGCCGCGGCCCAGCACACCCTCGCCGTGTGCGTCATCAACCATCAGCAGATGGCCGGTCTCCTCGGCCACCTGGTAGATCTCGGGCAGTGGGGCAATATCGCCATCCATACTGAATACACCGTCGGTGATGATCAAAGCCCTGCCGGTGACCTCCGTTTGGTCGATAATCTTGCGTAGGCCGCCGGGATCGCAGTGCGGGTAGCGGACGATTTTGGCGCCGGACAGGCGTGAGCCATCGATGATACTGGCGTGGTTCAGCTCATCAGAGAAGATCACGTCGGCCTTGCCAACGAGTGCCGGAATGGTAGCCAGGTTGGCAGTGAAGCCGCTCTGGAAGGTAATGGCTGCCTCGACGCCCTTGAAATCGGCCAGACGTTTTTCGAGCTCTACGTGCAGTGAGGTTGTCCCGGCGATGGTGCGTACCGCGCCCGGCCCAATTCCCATCTGGTCGATGGCGCTTTTGGTGGCCTCCCGCAGGTGGGGATGATTGGCCAAACCGAGGTAGTTATTGGCGCAGAAGTTGAGCACCCGCCGTCCCTCGATGCTGACCCAACCGCCCATTGGGCCCTCGATGGTGCGGATGTTGGCAAACAATCCCTGCTCCTTAAGCGAAGCTAGCTCCTGTTCGATCCAATCAGTTTTGGACATACATGCCTCCCGGAAAGCAATGGTAAACACTCACCCGCGGTGTGCTGTGAACTCGTCATGTGTCACTCATAGCTACAGTTGAGAGCGCGATATAGCTGAGTGGTAACTGATACTGTTGGCGAATTCAAAATAGCTAGGTGACTACCGGCCGCAAGGCTTCAAAACGCGATTTGCGGGTC
>JAFGMS010000443.1 GCA_016927375.1 Anaerolineae bacterium | reverse complement strand
TTCCCGTTTTCACGGGAATGACACGTAGTTCGCGAGGCTGAAGGCGGATCATCGAGCAATACGAGGCTCTTAAGTTGACACTTATGGTCCAAAGTCCAAAGCAACTATTCAGCTCTTAGCTTTTCAAGCTACAACTTGTGATCTCAGGCTGTGAACTCGTCACATCTTAATATTTTACCTGTTTACCCATTTATCTTTTACGCATCACTTATGGCCACAGTAGAAAGCACCGGGTAGCTGAGTAGTTTGACAATGTCAAGTTTTCCTGAGCAACCAGAAAGGGCAGGAGAGGCTCCTTGTGCTTCAAAACGAAGGATCGACGAAGGAGCGACGGATCTGGAACGAAGTGCGCCTCTTTGAGCATAGCAACATCGAGGGGTTACTAAAGTTGACATTGTCAAAGTAGTTACAGCCCAAAAAGCTCAACATGCCTTAATTTATCATCAATGGTGTAAGCCTGTGGTGCGTTCATTTCGTACTCCCTCAAGGCGCAGCACACACTGAGCCGGCTGCCAACGAATCGATGTGCCACAAATGTCCCCGGCTGGCTGCAATCTTCAATCTATTCCGGCTTTGCCAGAAAAGCCTGCTTCGCTTGTCCATCGAACCCAACAGCCTCGTAAAATCTGTAAACCGCCTCGCTCTTTCTCCCTGTCAGCAGCATGACCTTGTAGCAATCTTTGCTCCATGCATAATCGAGAGCATATCTTAAGACGGCAGAACCATGGCCTTGGTGCCTGTAATCGGTATGAGTGACAACGTTCTCGATTACACCATATGGCCTGCATCCTCTTGTAAGGTTCGGCATAATGCTCAGTGTGCATGATGAAACGAGCTGTCCATTGACAAATAGACCAAAATACCGGAAGTGAGGACTCTCCTGAATTTCCCTCCAGACAGCTTCGACCGCCACTCTCTCCGGTAAGGGGTCGTCGGCATCATGAAGGTGCGAATACAGATCGAGCAAGTCATCCAGCTCAGAGATGTTAAGTTCTCTCATTTCCATTATTGTCTTCTTTCCTCGCAAAGTTCACTATTGAGAGCAAATGGCGAATTTCGGGATGGTTCACCGTTATGTGAAATGAGCCAAGTTATTTGCAAAACGCGTCATATTCGGCGTCTTACCCCTTCTCGGCGCTGTCACTCCCTCGAAAGCGGGAATCCACCTGTTACGCTGAGCACGCACATACGTTTAGTGCCGTATTGAGTGAGTAATCAGCTTTCAAATAACTCCCTCGCACATCACAGTGTCATGAACCATCTCAAGATGTCGCAAACTGGGCTACCAAGGCAAACAGGCTCTCCACATCATCCATCGATGCCATCCTGATCGTGCAGTCCGGATGCATAGTCTCATCAGCCGTTTTCATCGCCTCTTTCTCATCTGTGGAACCCATCTGTGCACCTGCCGGCAGTAGTATTCCAGGCTGCATTGCCGAGCCAGCATCAGGAGAGAAAGATGCTACGAGAGCTCGAATGTCGAATTGCACCACATCAGCGTGCTGAAGTAAACTCGCCATAGACAGGCAGTCCCGCATTGTGTATCAACAAGTCTTAGTTTGGCAAAAAACATATTACCCGCACTAATGCCACAGTTGAACACGATCAAGTCAGATTAAGGCCGGACATTCGCGCCAGACGCACATTACTCATCATTTCATGTTCGATTAGGAAGACAAATCGCCAGGTCAGATGCTCTACGGATGCTCACATGACTTTTCAAACATAAAGGTAAAAAAGAAGCAACTGCGTTCTTTGCCGGGTAAGGCTCGCCCTTCAAGTCGGGTGGTGTGGGCATCTTAACGCCCAGCGCCGGTCTCATGGCCAGCACCAGCAGCATTCGCGGAAAGCTACTGACGAGTCAGGTGGATCCTTATGGGATAGGGTTACAGCCCAATGGTGTAGCGGTCCTATCCTATGGGAACCCAGCAGGAAAGTGCCTCTTTCCGCCAAGGGATAGAGACAGTGGCTTACTGTGTCTGTCTTGAAACAGCTAAGGAATGCCAAATCTCTCGCCGAGAGATTTGATTCCTTCGCCGAAGGAATTTTGTTTCCAGTGCTTAATTTGATCGTCAGAGCCCTGGAAATACATCGGAGATAGTAAGGAAATCAAGAGTTTGACGGGCCGATATCCAAGCCAGCCTGGCGCAGCAGCGGGTGATTGTGGCGTATGGATTGCGGGAGTGGCAGGGTTGGCAAACAGACATGGTAGGTTGACGTCCACGATAGCAGCAGGCATGTACAGATTTTTGTCTCGCTGCTTGGCACTCATTGCTCGCTGCGATGCTTCCATTTAGTTGTCTTGTGAGTATCAGGGCTTTGGCATGAATTGCACGAGGAGGCAAGGACATGACAGACAGACCATTTCGTGATCTGAACAAGAATGGAAAACTGGATCCCTACGAAGATCCAACATTGCCGATTGAGGAGCGAATTGACGACCTGCTCGGCGGCATGACGCTTGAGGAAAAAGCAGGCATGATGTTCCACACGATGGTGATGATTGGCGAAGATGATGATTTTGACGTCGATATGGAGGCATTCGGCGGGCCGACAATCCGGTATATGACTGACAGGTACATCACGCATTTCAACCTGGTTGGGTCAGCCAGCTCAGAAAAGATCGCCAGATGGAGTAATGCCCTCCAAGAACTTGCTGAATCGAAACGTCCGGGAATTCCTATTACCCTATCAACCGATCCACGGCACAGCCTCTCTGACAATCCCGGTGCCCATGTCGCGACTGAGGCATTTTCGCAATGGCCCGAGTGCCCAGGCCTGGCAGCTATTGGCAACGAGGATATGGTTGAGGAGTTTGCAGACATCGCCCGTCAGGAATACATCGCGGTAGGGCTGCGTGCGGCGTTGCATCCGATGGCCGACCTGGCAACGGAGCCGCGTTGGGCACGCATCAACGGCACCTTTGGCGAAGATGCAACACTGGCAGCGCGTCTAACAGCCGCATATATTCGAGGCTTCCAAGGTGAAGAACTCGGGAAACACAGTGTTGCCTGTATGACGAAGCACTTTCCCGGTGGCGGCCCGCAGAAGGATGGTGAAGATCCTCACTTTGCATATGGCCGGGAACAAGTCTACCCCGGCAATGGCTTTGACTACCATCTCATACCCTTTGAAGCTGCCTTCAAAGCCGACACAACGATGATAATGCCTTACTATGGCATGCCTATCAACACCCCATATGAGGCTGTCGGCTTTGGATTTAACAAGGATATTATCACAGGACTGCTGCGTGAAAAGTATAGATTTGATGGCGTGGTATGTACTGATTGGGGACTACTTACCGATGGCAACATCAGGGGACAGGTTTTCCCTGCACGGTCATGGGGTGTCGAGCATTTGACATCTCTCGAACGCGCCAAGAAGGCTCTGGATGCTGGTGTCGATCAATTTGGTGGTGAACATTGTCCAGAATTGGTTGTCGAGTTGGTTCAAAGTGGGCAGATTACAGAAGAAAGGATCGACGTCTCTGTCAGACGGCTGTTGAGAGACAAATTTCGTCTGGGACTGTTTGACAATCCTTATGTTGACCCTGTGGCGGCCGGATATATTGTGGGAAATCCGGCATTTCGGGCTGCAGGTGAGCTGGCACAACGTAAGTCGATCGTTCTTCTGAAGAATGGTCAAAATGCTTCTGATAAAATTCTTCCTCTGCAAGGACGCCCAAGGATTTACATAGAGGATATTGCCCCCGATGTAGCAGAGCAGTATGGCAGGGTCGTCAAGAATATCGAAGAAGCTGATATAGCCATACTGAGATTGAAAACACCCTATGAGCCAAGAGATAAATTGTTCCTGGAGACTTTCTTTCATGCAGGTACTCTAGAATTTCAGCAAGATGAAAAAAACCGGCTTCTATCGATCATGGAGCAGGTACCCACTATCGTGGATATATATCTTGACCGTCCGGCGGTCATCCCTGAGATTGCCAGTCATTGTGCGGGGCTGCTGGCGAACTTCGGGGCGAGTGATGCTGCCGTATTGGATGTAATCTTTGGACGCTTCAAGCCACAAGGAAGATTACCATTTGAGTTGCCATCGTCGATGGCCGCAGTACGTCAACAGAAATCGGACGTTCCGCATGATTCCGAGAATCCCGCATATCAATATGGAGATGGGCTGTCATACTAGTACAGTTGGGCCTAAATAGACCCAGAGGTAACTACTCAGCTATGTGGCGTGACGTGCTGACAGTTGTGAGTGCTGGGCGATTAAACATCAAATCGCTTGGGTGATGAGTTTTAGTTCACAGTCTACAGCTGACAGCTCATAGCCAAAAGCTAAAAGCTGAGTAGCTTGACAATGTCACATTGGACAAATGCTCTACATCGATGCTGGTTGCTCTACATCGACGCTGGTTACGGATATTCAT